>CAMATG010000031.1 GCA_945860645.1 Candidatus Sulfopaludibacter sp. SbA3
ACGAACTCCGCCCCCGCCGCCATCCCAGCCCAGCCTCCGGCGTCGGCCTCGCCAACCTCGCCGAACGCTGCCGCCTCATCCTCCACCGCGACCTCGAAATCCAGCAAACGCCAACCCACTTCTCCGTCCGGCTGCCCCTGAAATCCATCGAATAACCATGCAAATCGCCATCGTAGAAGACGAGCCCCTCGCCCGCGAAAAACTCGCCGCCGCCCTCCGCCTCGCCGCGCCCACTGCCCAAATCACCGCCCAGCTCGCCTCCGTCGCCGAAGCCATCCGCTGGTTCACCGCCAACCCGCCTCCCGACCTCCTCTTCTGCGACATCCAGCTCACCGACGGCCTCAGCTTCGAGCTCTTCCGCGCCCTCCCCGTCCGCTGCCCCGTCGTCTTCACGACCGCCCACGACAACTATCTCCTCGAAGCCTTCCAAGCCAACGGCATCGACTATCTCTTGAAGCCCATCCGCCAAACCCAAGTCGCCGCCGCGTTAGCCAAGTACCACGCCCTCGCCGCCCACTTCACAGCCGACTACGCCACCCGCCTCCACGCCGTCACCCACGGCGCCCCCCGCGATCGCTTCCTCGTCCGCAAAGGCACCGCCCAATTCGTCGTCAAGCTCGCCGACGTGGCCTACTTCTACACCGAAGACAAACTCGTCTTCCTCGTCACCCGCGCCGCCCAGCGCCACCTCCTCGACAAACCCCTCGCCGACCTCGAAGCCCAACTCGACCCCGCCCACTTCTTCCGTGCCAACCGCGCCACCCTCGTCCACATTGACTCGGTCGTCCGCTGCACCCCGCACACCAAAGGCAAGCTCCAACTGGAACTCACCCCGCCCGCCCCCGAACCCGTCATCGTGAGCCAGGAACGCGCCGCCGCCTGCCGCCACTGGCTCGGCGCATAACCGGTGACAACATCCCCACGCCATTCGCGCCTGCAAGGGTGAATGCCAACCCCGGCCGAAATCGTCGAAACCCTCCACGCCGCCTCCCGCCAGGCCGAGCAACTCGCCGCGACCGCTGCCGCCACTCTCTCCCACCTCGCCAAAGCCAACTTTCTCTGCCTCGCCGCCATGCGCGCCGCCGCCCGCCCCGCGCTCCATCTCGCCGGCCCCCAGCCCACCACCGCCATCCGTCCCGGCCTCCCCACCCGCTGGTTCATCGCCCGCTTGGAATCCGAATCCCACACCCACCCCAACAACCCCACCGACCCCGCCACCGCCCTCCGCGACTTCCGCCGCTCCCACGAAGCCGCCCTCGAACTCCTCGCCGAGTGCCGCCACCTCGACCTCAACAAAATCCGCTTCCGCTACCCCTTCGCCCCGCTCCGCTTCACCGTCGGCGCCGGCTTCTTACTCATCAACGCCCACGAACGCGCTCATCTCTGGCACCATCAAAGTCAGTGATCTCCCGACGCCAAACGCTGACCCTCTTCCTCGCCACACTCCCCTGCCCCGCCGGCCCGTTCGACAAACTCGCCGCCCGCTGGCGCTCGCGCATCACCGTCATCCGCAGCGGCCGCCCGCTCTACACCCGCCTCCGCCTCACCTTCACCGCCGCCGGCAGTTTCGTCATCGAAGAGTACGCAACCGGCGGCCAGCTCGCCTGGCTCTACAAAGGCGCCGCCCGCTTGAACGATGCCAACGAACTCTTCCTCGACGTAGCCTCCGTCACCGATCCCAACGGCGCCGCCGCCGATCCCGGTCGCGCCCGCTACGACGCCGGTGAAACCTACAACCTCGGCGCCGTCGAATACATCTCCGCCGCCCGCGTCCGCATCGGCGCGCTCGAACTCCAAAAGGAGCTCGAGTAACCTACCGCGCCGTCATCGAGTACTTCACCACCAAACCTTCCACCGCCGTCACCGCGAACATCTGGCTTGGCGTCACAAACTCCCACTGCTGCGTCAGGATGCCATCCGCGCCCACGTTCTCGGAAAGCAGCCGCCCCTCGCCCAGCTTCGCTTTCACATCGTCAATCGACATCCCGCGCCGCAGCGCCGGCCCGTCGTTGCGCGGCGCGCTCTGCGGCGGCGGCGCCTGCCGCGGCGAATCGTTGCTCATCCGCAATCCCAAATCCGCATACTCTCGCAGCCAGTCGGACAGCTGCTCGGGCGTCACGTCCATCACGCTCACCACCCGGCGCAGGTTGAACCGCGAACCGCCGCGCATCCGCCTGTCCATCACCTCCTGCCGCTTGATCGCGCTCACCCCTTCGGCCTGCTGCCGCGCAATCCGTTCTTCCCGATACCGCCGCGACCGCTCCCGGTCCAAGTCCGCCTGGATCCGCCGGCGGCGGTTCGGATCGGTCTCCCGCCGCAAGTCCCGCTCCAGGTCGTTCTCGTACCGCGACTTCGGCACGTACGTCGAAACCGTCGTGCTCGTGTCGTCGCCAAACGTGCCAAACCCGCCGCCGTCCAACTGAAACTCAATCAGATCTTTCTTCACCACAATCGACGTCACCGTCGCCGTCCGATCCCGCGGAATCGACACGCCGAAGTTCTTGATCCGTTGCGAGTACTGCCGCCAATCCATCGGATCGTCGCGATCCAGGTTCAGGTCCACACCCTGCTGCGTTCCCGGCATATCGATCTTCAGCAGGATCTGCTTGCCCATAAACGCACGGCGCAAGTCCGCCTCGCCCGCCTGCAGCAACGAGCAGGCCGCCAGTCCCAACAACACTCGAACGGTCATCTCTATATACTCCTACGCCGCACGTCCAGAGGGGAAATGTGCCGCGCCGCCTGCTTCCCGGCGAGCTTCATCGTGATCGCGAACTCGGTCTGGATCAGCTCCAACACCCGCTCCACACCCTCCGCCCCGAAGGCGCTCAAGCCCCAGATGTACGGCCGTCCGATGCCCACCGCGCTCGCCCCCAGCGCCAGCGCCTTAAACACGTCCGTACCGCGCCGCACGCCGCCATCGATCATCACCGGGATGCGACCGTTGATCGTCTCTACAATCTCCGGCAGCGCCTCCAGCGTGCCCTGCAAGCTGTTTTCGCTCCGCCCGCCGTGGTTGGAGACGATGATGCCATCCGCGCCATTCCGCAGGCAGTTCGCCGCGTCCTCGGCCGTCATGATGCCCTTGATGACGATCTTCATCTTCGTCGCCGCGCGCAGCCGCTCCACCAGCGTCCACGTCACCGCCCGGCCGCCGGGCTTCGCCAGCGCCGGATCGATGCCCTCGTACATGCCGTGTTCTTTGTAGTAATCGGCCTGCGTCAATCCATGACACGCCCGGCAGCGCGCCTCCGTCTTCATGCCGCCGCGGTTGGCGGTCACGCGGTTGGAGGTCGTCGCGGAATCGACCGTGATCGCGAGCACCGTGCACCCGGCCTGCTCCGCCGCGCCGACGAGGCGTTTGGAGACTTCAAACTCCGCCTGCGTGTAGAGCTGATACCAGAGCGGCCCGCCGAACGCCGGCGCCACCTCGCGCACGTGCAGCGACGCGTTGGTGGATAAAATCATCTGCGCCTTCCGCGCCGCCGCCCCGCGCGCCGTGGCGATTTCCCCCTCGGCGTGGAACGCCTGGTGAGCCGCGGCTGGCGCCACCCAAATCGGGTAGGCGTGCTTCTGGCCGAACAGCGTCACCGACGTGTCGATGTTGTCGACTTCCACCTGCCGCCGCGCGCGGATCTGCCACTGCGAATAGGCGTTCTCGTTGGCGCGCACCGTGCCATCGTCGTCGGAGCCGCCCTTCAAATATTCCCAGTGCTGGGGCTGCACGTTCTTTTCCGCCAGCGGCAAAAAGTCAAAGATGTCGAGCGCGTCTTTCGGCGACGAGAGCGCCTTGCGGGCGGGCTGGCCGCCCAGCTCCGCCGCCAGCGCCAGCAAGGGCGACTGCTGCAGGTACCGCAAAAACAGACGCCGGTTCACGCCGCCACTCCCAGCTGGCGCGCCAGGTCGACAAAGTCCTTCGCGTAGATATCCATCCAGTCCTCTCTTCCCCGGTCGGCTTTGCCGCCGGGGCCGTGCTCCAAGGGCCTCTCGACGAAAGCGGTCTTCAATCCCAGCTTCCGCGCGGCCCGCAGATCGCCCTTGTGCGCCGCCACCATCATCGCTTCTTCCGGCTTCAAATCGAGCGTCGCCGCCGCGCCCAGGTACACGGCCGCGTCCGGCTTGTAGGCGCGGTAGATCTCGCCCGACAGCACGCAGTCCCACGTCAATCCGCCGTGCCGCGCCAGGTCCACCAACAGCGAGATGTTCCCGTTCGATAGCGTCGCGCAGATGAATCGCCGCCGGAGCATCGCGAGACCCCGCGCCGAGTCCGGCCACGGGTCCAGCCGGTGCCAGACGCTGTTCAGCCGGGCGCGTTGCGGCTCGGTCATCGCCTGGAGCGAATGGCGTTCGATGAGCTCGTCCAGGATCATCCGGTGCAGCGCGTCGATATTCGTCCACCCCAGCGCGCCCGCGCGCACTTTGGCCATCGCGGGCTGGTAGCCGGCGCGCCATTCGTCGGCGAACTTCGCCGCGTCGACGCGCAACTCCATCGCCGTCACTTCGTGGATGACCGACTTTCTCCAATCCACCACGGTTCCAAAAACATCAAAGGTCAGGGCGCGAACGCCAGCAATGGACATGTCCCTGCCATAATAGAAGACAGCACTACCGAACGGGAAGGACTGAATTAGGGATGCCAATACCGGTGTCGCAGATGTGGACCGTCGCGACCTATGTGATTAAGCAGAAATTGATGGGGCGCAAGCGTTACCCGCTGACCCTCATGTTGGAACCGCTCTTCCGTTGCAATCTTGCCTGCGCCGGTTGCGGCAAGATCCAGTACCCCGCGCACGTGTTGAAACAGAACATGAGCCCGGAGGATTGTTTCAAAGCCGCGGACGAATGCGGCGCGCCCACGATCGCTATCCCCGGCGGCGAACCGCTCCTGCACCCGCAAATTCACGAAATCATCGAAGGCCTGGTCGCGCGCAAGAAGTACGTCTATATGTGCACGAACGCGCTGCTGCTGAAAGAAAAGCTGCACCTGTTCAAACCGTCCAAGTACCTGAGCTTCTCCGTCCACATGGACGGCCAGCGGGATCACCACGACTTTGCGGTTTGCAAAGAGGGCGGCTACGACGTGGCGCTCGAAGCCATTCGCGAAGCGGTGGCGAAGGGCTTCCGCGTCACCACCAACACCACGCTGTTCGACGGTACCGACCCGAACTCCGTCCGCGCGTTCTTCGATGAGATGATGGACGCCGGTGTGGAGGGCATGATGGTTTCGCCCGGCTACTCCTACGACAAGGCGCCGGACCAGAGCCACTTCCTGGGCCGGGCGCGGACGCGCACGCTGTTCAACACGATTCTTTCCAACCGCAAGGCGAACTGGCAGTTCAACATGTCGCCGCTATTTCTGGAATTCCTGATGGGCAAGCAGCAGTTCAAGTGCACGCCCTGGGGCATGCCCACCTACAACATCTTCGGCTGGCAGAAGCCTTGCTATTTGCTGCAGGACGGCTATGCCGATACCTACGCCGAACTGCTGGCCGCCACCAACTGGGACAACTACGGCACCGAATCGGGCAATCCGAAGTGCGCCAATTGCATGGTGCATTCGGGCTACGAAGCCTCGGCGGTGGATTACACGTTTGGGTCGCTGAAGGGCTTGTTCGCGACCGCACGCGCGACGCTGTTCGGCAAGTACGAAGACCAGGCCGCGCTGGCGGCGTTAGACACCCACTTCAAGCATCCGGCGGCCGGACCGCTGGTGCAGATTCAGACGAAAGCGAAGGACGAGGTTCAGGTTTGAATCCCGACGAACTCGAAGTAGCACCTGGCTTCGCGCACGAAGAGTTGCAGGGGCAGGTGTGGGCGGCGGAGACCGAAGAGGACTTGCGCACCGGGTTAGAGAAGGCCTTCGACTATCGCGGCGACGTGACGGTGACGAAGAAAGACGGCGCGACGGTGGAGGGGTATCTGTTCGACCGCAAGAGCGGCGTGACGTTGCACGACTCCTACATCCGCATCATGCCGCCGGGGACGACGGACCGGATCAAGATTCGCTATTCGGAGATCGGCGGGGTGGCGTTCACGGGCCGGGACACGGCGTCGGGCAAGAGCTGGGACGCGTGGGTGAAAAAGTACATGGAGAAGAAGGCGGCCGGCGAGAAGAATATCGAGCTGAAGCCGGAAGCGCTGGATTAGCGAAAGAGGCTGTCGCCGGTATCGAGGTGCCGGAGGACGTAGAGGATGGGCTGGCGCGCTTCGATCGTCAGCGGCCGGCCGGCGTAGGAGCCGCCGCCAGGGAGGCGGCCGGTGAGCCGGCGCACGGGATGCCAGTTTGGCAGAGTCCCGCGCGGGGCGACGGGACGATCGGCTTCGAATAGAGGCATGGCGCCCCAACGGGCAACCAGAGTGCCGGGCGGGGCGAGGACGTTCTGGCATTCCACACGCAGTGCTGTGTCCACCGTCGCGCGGCACCAGCCCGCACCCGGCAGGTGGGCGCTTTGGTTGAGCGGCAGCACGTAGAGCTTGCGGGGCCCGGTGAGTTCGACGGCGGCGGAGATCCCCGGCGACCAGGGCGCGCCCGCCTCCCACCGCACAATGCGTCCTTCCCATCCGGGGAGCAGACGGACGGCCCTCGTGAGAATGTCCAGACGGTTCCAGGCGATGCGGTAATAGGTGTCATTGGTAACGAGCCAGGTGTGGCCCTGGCCGTCGATGGCGAGCGCTCCTTCGCCGCCGGGCGGCGCGGCGGGAGAGGCGGCGGTGCGCAGCGCGAGCCACCACGTGTCCGGCCAGAGGGCGGTGGAGGCCGAGAGCAGGCAGACGGCGCCGATCGCGATGCGGCCGGCGGTAGTGCGCTGGGACTGATACTGCCAGCAGAGCACGCCCGCGGCACCGGCGAGCACGATCCAGAGCGCTGTTGCCTCCTGGCCCCAGGGGCGGTTCGACGAGTAGTGGAGGTGCGGTACGAGGGTGACCACGAGGCCTGCGAGGAGCATGAGCACCACGGTTTGGAGATTTCGGCTGACGCTCGCCAGCGCCGCGACGGGCGCGGCGCAACTCGCTACCAGCAGCGCGGCGTTCCAGGTGAGTTCGAGCGCGTGCTCCTGGAGCGGAAAGCCGCGGAGGGCGACCGTGGCCCAATGGGTTAGCGCGAATGGCAGCACGGCGGTCAGCCCGAGCGTGAGTGCTTTGGCGAGCAGGAGGTCCCGGCTGCGCATCGGGCGCGCGCCCGGCCGCGGGCCGGCGAGGAAGAGCATGGCGGTGAAGAGCGCCAGCGCCGCGAGCGCGACGGCATCGGCGCCTTGCAGGTCGATGTAGCCGGTGCGGCCGGCCAGGATTTGGAGGTTGATCCACCAACTCGCCGCGAGTGCCGTCAGCCACACGGCGGCGTAGGGCCAGGTGTGACGGAGGTCCGACTTGGCGATGTGGAGGACGAGATTCATTCGCGGATACTGGTGAGGTCGATGCGCCGTTGCACGTGGGCGATGGGTTTGCGGAGGGAGAAGAAGACTCGGCCGCCGCTGTAGACGGATGTCCCCCCGGAGCCCCCGAACCAGTGCGTGATCGGGAAGAGCCGTGCGGTCAGCGGTGAGGGGTCTTCGGGACTGCGGAGAACGAGCGGGGACTTTGGTGGCTCGTCCTTTGCCGCCCACTGGCCATCGATGCGATAGGCGGAACTGAGCACACTTTGGCACTCGATGCGGAGGTAGCCATCGGACCAGGTCCGGCAGCGACCGTATTCGGGCATCTCGATTGTTTGTCCGGCGGCGGCCGAGTGGGCGCGCGGCGCGTCGTAAATGGTGATCTCGGCGAGGAACGAGACATCGAGCGGCTGGCTCTGGTGCAGGCGGGCGAAGTCTGGTGGAAGGCGAAGTGTGACCTCGCGGGGCCAGGGATCGTTGATCGCTCGCGGCGGAGTGGTCAGGTTCGCCTCGGCGGTGCGGTCCCCGACGGCAGTGACTTCCACGTTGTGGAACGACGTGATCGCCGCGGTCTGCCCGGGGGGCAGCCCTTCGATGGCGATGGGGATCGTTCGGCCGCGCACCTGATTCGTATCGATAGTCAATCGCACGGGATGTTGCGGCGAGATGGCGCGCTGGAGGGCGTACCAGACGGGGTCTGGAACCCAGAAGGGGAGGGTGCGAAGGAAGGCGGTGAGCGCAACGACAACGATGCGGCCGGCGCGGGTGGAGCGGGTGCGGTACTGCCAGATGAGGATGGCGACGAGGGCGACGATGTTGAGCGCGTTGGTGACGGTGTTGGCGACCGCGTGGGTTTCCATTGACACCTGGTGGGCCTGCATCGCCAGGAGGCCGCCGGCGAAGATGGCCAGGACCCAGAGAATCAGCTGTTGCAGATTGCGCGTGATGGCGGCCAGAACGGCGACGGGCAGGATGTAGAGCGCGACGATCGTGGCGGCGTTCCAGGTGAGCGCCGCGAGATTCGGGGCGACTGGGAGGCCATTAGCTGCGACGATGACGGCGTGGGTGGCGAGGATGGGGAGGAAGATGGCGACCGTGACGACGAGCCATTTGGCTTGCAGCAAATCCTGCCAGGGGATCGGGCTGGCGAACCAGTAGGCACGCTGGCCGGGGAGTGGCTCGCGCTGCCAGAGCATGCCGGTGGCAATCATCCAGGCAACCAGGACAACGGTTTCAACATCCACGAACATGTTTCGCTGCTGGCGCGGGGTGGCCATTATCCAGGTGGTGAGGGCGAAGAGCGCGAGCGTGGCGACGAGGATGCCCCAGGATTGGCGGAAGTCCTTTTTGGCGATGTGGAGGATGAGGTTCATCGGACGTAGTCCTGCAGGCGGAGGCCGGTGACGGTTAGCTCCGTTTCAATGTTGGCGCGCGGATTGGCGATGGAGAGTTCGATGCGCTCTGTCGGGAGAAGATCGTGGCCGGTGGGCACGTAGCCGATGAAGTGTTCGACGGGGATGGGGTTGGTTTCGAAGCTGAGCGGGGAGCGGGCGGCTTCGTGGACTTGCAGGGTGAGGGCGCGTTCGGCGTCGGCGCCGGTGAGGAAGAGTTCGAGGAGCGGCTGGATGCGGAAGGGCGCGGTGCAGCGGACCTGGAAGATGGCGGCGGCTTCGGCGTGGCAGCGGCCGAGGCCGGGGATATCGGTTGGCGTGGTGGTGATAGGAACGATACGGCGGTTGTTGTAGAGCGTCATCTGGGCGCGGAGGCGGATGTTGATGGGGTCCTTGACGTGGCGTTGGGCGAAGGCGGGATGGATGGGGATTTGGAGCCAGTAGTTGTTGCCGATGCCGGCGCGGCGAAGTGTGGGGGAGACGAAGTCGACCTTGGCCATGCGCTCGCCGGCGGCGTCGATTTCGAGTTGGTGAGTGGGGCCGAGCGTGGCGAGTTCTGTATCGCTGATGCCGGTGACGCGGACGGGGAGGAAGAGCTGGCGCGCGAAGTAGTCGTTTCTGCCGGCGTTGTTGGGGAAGGTGCGGGGAGCGTCCAGCGTGAGTGTGGCCATGGGGGCGGACGCCGTGGCGCGGGGGGACATGCCCTGGAGAGCCAGGAAGAGGGGGACGCCGGCGGCGAGCGCGACGCGGGCGATGCGGGCGCCGCGGGTGGCGTATTGCCAGATGGCGATGGCGGTGCCGAGGAGGGCGATGAGGACGAGGCTGGCGGCGGTGTTTTCACCGCGCGCTTGCAGGAGGGAGGCGGCGAGGAGGAACGTCACGAAGAGGCCGATGAGCCAGAGGGCCATTTGTTGGAGGTTGTTGGTGACGGTGGCGAGAACGGCGAGGGGCAGGACCCAGACGGTGAGCACGATGGCGGTGCGCCAGGCGATGGCGGGCAGATGTTCAGCCGGCGGGAAGCCTTCGGCGGCGAGGTAGACGGCCATTCCGCAGACCAGCGGCAGGACGGTGGCGGTGACGGTGAGGAGGGATTTGGCGGCGAGGAGATATCGCCAATCGACGGGGCGGCCGAGCCAGTGGGCGCGGGCTCCGCAGAGCGATTCGGAATGCACGAGCATGGCGAGGAAGACGGCCGTGGAGACGAGCGTGGCGGCGATGAAGCCAACGGTCGCGTTGTCCCAGAGAAGGCGGTCCGGGGGCGGGGCGTGGAAGTTCATGTAGGCGGCCCAGCCGAGGCCGGCGAGGGAGAGGGACATGGCGAGGACCCACATCCAGGTTTGGCGGAGGTCCTTCTTTACGATGTGGAGGATGAGGTTCATTGGGGTGCCTTTGCTGGTGCGTTGTGCGGGATGAAGTGGTCGGCGATTGGCGAGTTGGGTTTGGGCGGGGGCGGATTGAGGATGCCGCCGAGGGGGGCGGGTTCCTGTTTCTGGGGCGTTTGGCGCTTGGGAAAGGAGGGGATGTCTTCCAGAACGACGCCACGCAGCTGCAGGGAACGCTTGATGTGCGCGATAGGCTTGCGGGTGGAGAGGCGGATTTCAGAGGAGTCTTCCTTTTTCCAATAAGCGGGCATGTCTCCGCTGAGCAGTCCGATGGGGTGGAATTCCGGGACAAGGGACAGCGGCGACTGCGCGCTGGCCGAGGCCAGCGCGGTGAATTTGTTGGCGTTCAGATGATCAACGAATTTCCAGACGGGGACGATTTCCAGGCGGTTGGCGGCGCCGAGGACCGATTGGCACTCGATGATCTGCAGTTTGTCGAACCAGGACTGGCAGCGACCGATGCCGGGGAGGAAGCGTTCGCCATCGGTGGGGACAGATTGGTGGATGGGGGCGGAGAATACAATGAATTCGCCGGTGATTTCGATGTCCATTGGATCTTTGGCGTTTCTAAAGAAGAAACCGGCGGGAGCGTCGAGATTGAGTTCGCCGTCGCGCTCGAACTCGTACGGATCGATGGTTTTGACGTCGGTGGTGGCGGTGAGATACGTGGAGAGGCGGACGTGCAAATCGTCGCGTTTGAGAATGAATTTCGGGGAGAGATTCCCTGTCTGGAGGGGGATTCGGAGGCCGCCGCCGTTCCATTCGATGGGAGGGCTGACGGCAAGGGTGGCGGGGCTGTTCGGGGTGTGGGTGAGATTGCGCCAGAGGGAGGACGGCCAGTGGGGGAGGGTGGCGATGACGAGGGCGAGGGCGACGGTGGCAATGCGGGCTGGGGTAGTGCGGCGCGTGGCGTATTGCCAGAGGAGAATGCCCGCGCAGGCGAGGATGGCGGCGGCGACGGTCGCGTCGTCGACGACGCCTTGGAGAGCGGCTGGCAGGGCGGCGTCCCACTGTTGGAGAGCGAGGATGCCGGCGGCGAGGGCGAGGATCCAGAGGGCGAGTTGCTGCAGATTGCGGCAGAGGCTGGCGAGTGTGGCGACGGGGAGCAGGCCGGCGAAGACGAGCCAGAAGGCGTTTGCGATGACGGGGGCGGCGTGATCGGCGAGGGGGAAGCCGCGGAGGCTGAGTTGGACCAGGTGGGCGGCGGCGACGGGGAGGGCGAATATGGGAAGCAGCAGGAGCTTGGCGGCCAGGAGCGACTGCCAGCGGAGGGGGCGGGAGATCCAATGTTGGCGGGTGCCGGGAATGGTGTCGCCCAAGAGCACGACGCCGTAGTAGAGCGCCCAGGTGATGGCGAGGAGCCAATCGAGCGGGACCTGGATGCCGAGGGCGGCGGCTTGTTCCGTGCCGCGGGTGGCGAGGACGCGGGCGAAGTTGGCTGTGTTGACGATCAGCACGGCGAGCGCGGCGGCGCCGTAGGGCCAGGCTTGGCGGAGGTCCTTGGTTACGATGTGGACGATGTGGCGCATGTCATGCCGCCTTTCGGGCTGCCTTGGCGAGGGCGACGAAGAGGGCGCGGAGGGGCATGGCGTTGGCTTGATAGTCCGTGGCGGTGGGGAAGACTTCTTTGATTTCCTGGGCGGTGCGTTCGGGGTGCCACTGGGTTTCGACGAAGCGGACGAGGGCGGCGGTGGTTTCGGCGCGGACCCAGGTTGATGGGAGTTTGGGCGGCAGGGCGGGGATTTCAGCGCGGACTTCGATTTCGCGGAAGCGGTTGGTGAGAGTGGTTGTTTCTTCGGAGAAGGCCATGTGGCCGTCTTCGAGGAGGCCGACGTGGCTGGAGAAACTTTCGATTTCGGCGAGGTCGTGGGAGGAGATGAGAATTGTCGACTCGTCGGCGTGGGCGAGGAGGCCTTCGATGAATTCGTCGCGGATGAGAGGGTCGAGACCGCTGAAGGGTTCGTCGAGGACGATGAGTTCGGGGCGGTAGGAGAGGGAGCTGATCAGCGCCGCTTTCATGCGCATGCCGCGGGAGAGGTGTTTCAGTTTCCGGTCGAGCGGGAGGCGGAGGAGTTGGAGGAGTTCCTGTTCACGGGCGTTGTCCCAGGTGGGGTAGAAGGGGCGCCAGAAGGCGAGGAATTCGGCGACGGTCATTGCGTCGGGCATCTCCTGGCCTTCGGAGACGTAGCCGATGCGGGCGTATTCATTGACGGTGAGCTTGCGGGAGTCCACGCCGAGGACGGTGGCCGCGCCGGTGTGGCCGCGGAGGAGGTTCATCAGGATTTGGAGCGTGGTGGTTTTGCCGGCGCCGTTGGAGCCGACGAGGGCATAGACGCTGCCCTTCGGGACTTCGAGGTTGAGTCCGTTTAGAACCGTGTGGCGGCCGTAGCGCATGCCGAGATTGGTGGTGGTGATTACGTGGTTGCTCATCGCTTTCCTCCGTCGAGGCGGATCCAATGTTCCGCCAGTGCCTTTTGGACTTCGTTCAATTCGAGACCTAGTTTTTTTGCTTCGACTACCAGCTGTTCGAGTTCTTCCTGGAGCAGTTCGTTCTTTTCGGCGCGCGTGGATACGGGCCGTTTGGAGACCACGGTGCCGATGCCGGGGAGGACTTCGAGGAGGCCTTCGGCCATTAGATTTTGTTGGACTTTGTGGGCGGTGTTGGGGTTGATCTTGAGGGCGGTGCTCATCGCGCGGACGGAGGGGAAGGGGTCGCCCGCGCGGAGTTGGCCTGCGAGGATGGCCTTTTTCGCGGCGTAGACTACCTGCTCGTAGAGCGGCAGTCCGGGCTGGAATTGTACCCGGAATGGAATCACAGGTGTATCATGACACGTAGTACACCTCGGTGCAAGGGATTTATTTGGGGAAGTGTCCGCGGGAGGTCGTTGCGTTTGGGGACACGCTAAAGCATGTCCCCGGAGGGGGCTTGTGCTGTGTGGGGGGTGGGTCGGATACAATGGCGTGATATGTCACGCCTTCTGCTGGTGCTGACCGTTTGCGCCTCTTCGTTGATTGCCGCTGATGGGGACGACTTCTTTGAGTCGAAGATACGGCCGTTGCTGGCGACGCATTGCCACGCGTGTCACACGGGGGGCGCGCTGGGAAACCTGCGTCTGGATTCCCGGGAGGGCGTGCTGAAGGGCGGGAAGTCGGGTCGCGTTGTTGTGGAGGGGAAGCCGGAGGCGAGCCTCTTGATTGAGGCCGTGAAGCGGACGCATGTGCGTTTGAAGATGCCGCCGGTGGGGGCGTTGTCGAAAGACGAAGTGGGGCATTTGGAAGAGTGGGTGCGGATGGGCGTGCCGTGGCCGGAGGTGAAACGGGAAGTGGTTGCCACGGCGGCGAAGATTACCAAAGAGCAGAAAGCGTTCTGGTCGTTTCGGCCGTTGCCGGCGGTGAGCGCGGAGACTGTTGATGGGTTTGTGAATGCGCGATTGGCGGCGGCGAAGGTTGCTCCGGCGAAGGCGGCGGAGGCGCGGACCTGGTTGCGGCGGGTAACGCTTTCGTTGACTGGATTGGTTCCGACGCCGGAGGAGGCCGAGGCGTTTGCGAAGCGCCCCGATAAGGCCGCGGCGGTGGAGAGGCTGTTGGAATCGCCGCGGTATGGGGAGCGGTGGGGACGGCACTGGTTGGACCTGGCGCGGTACTCCGATGGGGAGTTGGCGGCGAGCAAGGATACGCCGTTGCCGAATGCGTGGCGGTATCGGGATTGGGTGATCGACGCGCTGAACAGGGACTTGCGGTTTGATGTGTTTGCGAAGGCGCAGATTACCGAGACCGAGGGGGAGTTGGCGGGGCTGGGATTTCAGGCGTTGGGGGCTGGGGCGAACGATCAGCTGGACGTGACGACGAAGGTTTTTCTGGGCATGACGGTGGGCTGCGCACAGTGCCACGACCATAAGTACGATCCGATTCCGACGAAGGATTATTACTCACTGCTGGGCGTTTTCCGGAGCACGAAGACGGTGGAGCATCCGTTGGTGGGCGAGGCGGAGGTGGCGCGGTATAAGGCGCAGAAGAAGAAGGTCGATGATTTGAAGGAGATCCTTACCGATTACCTGGCGGAGCAGACGAAGCAGTTGACGGACCTGCTGGCGCGGGATACGGCGAAGTATCTGGTGGCGACGGTTACGGGCGAAGGCGCGGGGTTGGACGCGGAGACGTTGGGGCGGTGGAAGACTTACTTGGCCGATGACAACAAGGAGCACGCGTATTTGAAGGGTTGGTATGAGTTGTTGAAGACCAAGCCCACCGAGGCGCAGGTGCGCGCGGAGGCGGAGAAGTATCAGGCGTTTGTGTTGGAACTGCTGGATGAGGCGCGGGAAGTCGACGATAAGAACTACGTGGCTTTCGGCGGGCGGAAGGGGCAGAAGAACGAGAACACGCGGCAGTATACGAATATTGTTTCGCTGCCGGTTTTGAAGTTTTATCAGTGGCGGGAGTTGGCGTATAAGCCGTACGTGACCGATGGGTTTAAGGCGCCGGGTGGTGTGTATTTTTATGACGCCAAGCAGATTGACCGGTTCCTGGGCGGGATTGCGAAAGCCTATGTGGAGAAGCTGCGGGCCGAGATTGCGGCTGCAGAGAAAGAGTTGCCGCCGGTGTATCCGTTCCTGCATGCGGTGAAAGATGGGGACAAGCCGGCCGATATTCCGGTGGCGCTGCGCGGGGATCCGAAGACGCCGGGCGAGATGGCGCCGCGACGGTTTTTGCAGGCGCTTTGCGACGATGAGCCGGCGCGGTTTACGGAAGGCAGCGGGCGGGCGCAGTTGGCCGATGCTGTGATTCGGCATCCGCTGACGGCGCGGGTGATTGTGAATCGGGTATGGCAGCACCACTTCGGCAAGGGCATTGTGCGGACGCCTTCGAACTTCGGGCGGATGGGGGAGCGGCCGACGCATCCGGAGCTGTTGGACCAGTTGGCGGCGCGGTTCATTGCGGGTGGGTGGAGTTTGAAGAAGCTGCAGCGGGAGATCGTGCTGAGCGAGACGTACGGGCGGGCGACGGCGGCGAGTGGGGATGCGGATCCGGACAATAAACTGTTGGGGCATTTCCCTTTGCTGCATCGGTTGGACATGGAGGCGATTCGGGATTCGGTGCTGGCGGTGACGGGGCAGCTGGACTTGCAGGCGGGCGGGCCGCCGGCGGAGATTACGGATGAGAACAAGCGGCGGTCGGTTTATTTGACGGTGAGCCGGACGCGGCTGGACCCGGCGATGGCGCTGTTTGATTTTCCGGATGCGAACAGTACGACCGATGAACGTGCGGTGACGGCGGGGCCGTTGCAAGGGCTTTATTGGCTGAACAGCGCGTTTGTGACGCGGCAGGCGGGGGTGTTGGTGGAGCGGTTGGCGAAGGAAGCCGGGGCTTCGGCGGAGGCACGGATTCAACGGGCGTATGTGCTGTTGTATGGGCGCCCGGCGGATGCTTCGGAAGTTAAGATTGGTGTGGACTACGTGACATCGGCTGGTGCGAATGCCTGGCCGAAATATCTACAAGCCCTGTTGGGCTCCAGCGAATTTTCGAGCGTGAACTGATATGTTTCCCAGACGCAGATTTTTAGAGACGTTGGGCGGCGGCTTTGGCATGAGCGCGCTGCAGGGCATGTTGCAGGCGGACCCGGCGCGGAAGACGCATTTTGCGCCGAAGGCGAAGCATGTCATCTTCCTGTTTCTGAATGGCGGGATGTCGCAAGTTGACACCTTTGACCATAAGCCGGCGCTGGCGAAGTACGACGGGCAGCCGATGCCGGGGCCGAAGATCCGGACCGACCGGGCGAGCGGGACGCTGATGCGGAGCCCGTGGGAGTTTAAGCGGCACGGGCAATCGGGCTTGGAGGTTTCCGAGATTTTTCCGGAGATTGCCAAGCGGATTGATAGCTTCAGTTTGATCAAGTCGATGTACACGGACAATGGGAATCATGGGCCGTCGTTGCAGTTGATGAACTGCGGGCACCAGCTGCCTGGGCGGCCGTCGATGGGTTCGTGGCTGACGTATGGGTTAGGCACGGACAACAAGAATTTGCCCGGTTTCATTGTGCTTTGCCCGGGGTTTCCGGTGTTGGGATCGACGTTGTGGAGCGCGGGGTACATGCCGTCGTCGTACCAGGGCGTGCATATTCAGAACGCCGAGGTGGAGCCGGAGAAGTTGATCCGGCATTTGCGGAATTCGAATTTGAGTGTGGAGGAGCAGAAGGGGCAGTTGGCGTTGCTGGACCAGTTGAACAAACGGTATATGCAGCGGGTGGGGGATCAGCCGCAGTTGGAGGGGGCGGTGCAATCGATGGAGTCGGCCTTCCGGTTGCAGACGGAGGCGGCGGGGATTTTTGACATTCGGAAAGAGCCGGAGCATGTGCGGCGGCGGTACGATGTATCCGACTTTGGGCGCGGGTGTTTGATGTCGCTGCGGCTAGTGGAGAGCGGCGTGCGGATGGTGCAGATTTACTTCGGGAATTTTCAGCCGTGGGACCATCACGACGACATTCGGATTCATGCGAAGCTGGCGCGGCAGAGCGATGGGCCGATTGCGGCGCTGGTGGATGATTTGAAGGCGCGCGGGTTGTTTGACGAGACTCTCATCGTGATTACGGGGGAGTTCGGGCGGACGCCGATGATTCAGAATTCCGGGTTAGAAAAGCTTGGTTGCGGGCGGGATCATAATCCGCCGGCGTTTACGGCTTTACTGGCTGGGGGCGGGATTAAGGGCGGGTTCTCGTATGGGGCTACCGATGATTTCGGGTTCAAGGCGGTGGAGAACCGGGTGCACGTGCATGATCTGCATGCGACGATTTTGAACCAGTTGGGGTTTGACCATACTCGTTTGACTTATCGCCATGCCGGGCGGGATTTCCGGCTGACCGATGTGCATGGGGAAGTGGTGCGGGATTTGATTGCTTGAGAAGTTTTCGGCTTTTTGGGCACTACCTTAGTGAGTGACGAAACCGTACGACCAGGCATTTAAACTGCTTACCGAGGAGGACCCGCGGGCGACGCTGGCGCTGTTTGCCGGGATTCCGTTGACGGTCGACATGGACGTTCGCGTGTTGGACCGCGAGGTGAACCTGTCGGCGCTGCAGGTGGATAATCTGTACCGATGCCGGACGGCGGATGCGGAGTTCCTGGTTCATATTGAGGCGGTGACGCGGTTTCGGACAGCGGCGTTGGACCGGCAGTTTGATTATGTGCAGGCGATTGTTGCGAAGTATCGTCTGGCGTGCCGGAGCTATTTGGTTTTGTTGACGGAGAAGGGCGTGCCGGCTTCGTTGCCGCGGGTTTTGCGGCGGGCATATGGGGACTTTGAGGCGACGTTGCGGCTGCGCGTGGTGCGGCTTTGGCGGATTCCAGCGGCGCGGATTTTGCGGTTGGGGAGCGCGCCGTTGCTGCCGTGGGTGCCGCTGTTGCGGGCGTCGGCGGAGGAGATGGAGGAGGCGATGCGGCGGTTGGATGTTGCCGATGAGAACGCGTTGCGGACGCGGCTGTTTCTGCTGGGAGGACTACGGTATGGTAGTTGAGAAGCGTTCCTGGAGAGGTTGGATCAGATGATTATTTCTGAAGAAATTCTGAAAGAGTCCAGTACTTATCAGTATTTGATTGAGAAGGGTGTGGCGCAGGCTCGGCGGCAGGATCTGGTGAAGCTTCTGACGCGGCGGTTTGGGTCGCTGTCGACGGCGACGCAGCGGAAGTTGGATGCGGCTCCGATTGAGAAGCTGGATCGGTGGTTTGACCGGGCATTGGATGCGGATAGTTTGAAGGACGCGTTGAAGTAGAGCGGGTGGACGCAGATGATTATTTCCGAAGAGATTCTGAAAGAGTCGAGTACGTACCGGTATTGGTTTGAGATAGGCTGGGCTATTGGGCGATTGCAGGCCCGACGTGAGGATCTGTCGAAGTTGCTGACATGGCGGTTTGGGCCGCAGTCGGCGGCGACGCAGCGGAAGTTGGATGCGGCTCCGATAGAGAAATTGGACCGGTGGTTTGACCGGGCGTTGGATGCGGCTAGTTTGAAAGACGCGTTAAAGTAGGTGATGCCTGTGCAGACTCCAGAGCCTCCGTATTATGCGGTCATTTTTTCGTCGATGCGGACGGGGGACGATGCGGGGTACGCGGAGATGGCGGCGCGGATGGTGGAGTTGGCGGCGGAGCAGCCGGGGTTTTTAGGGATCGAATCGGTGCCGGGGATTACGGTTTCGTATTGGGAGAGCGAGGCGGCGATTGCGGCGTGGCATGCCAACGCGGAGCACCTGGAGGCACAGCGGTTAGGCTATGCGCGGTGGTACTCCGCGTTTGAGTTGCGCGTGGCTCGGGTGGAGCGGGCGTATTCGTTTAGAAGCGCCAGTCCAGACCCACAAGAGGGAACAGACCCAGCTGATTGCTGATTTTCAGCTCGTTCTTTTCGCGGTCCCAGGTGGCGTTCGCAAAGTTCTTGCGATTCGTCGCGTTCTGCAGGCCGAGCCAGATTAACAGCGGCTTGTCGCGGAAGGTGAGAGTGCGGTCGACACGGAAATCGAACCGGAAGTAGTCGGAGGCGCGGACGCCGTTGACCTTGGTCAGATCGAAGATACCGCGGCGTTGTTGCTTCGACAGGATCTCGTTGAAGGGAGTGTAGGGGCGGCCGCCGAAGTAGGCCAGGCGGGAGGAGAACTCCCATTTTGAGTTGAGGCGGTAGCCGCCGACGGCGTTGAAGAGGAACGGATAATCAAACGATCCGGGGCGCATGATGCCATCGAGGCCGGCGTGGCGGGTGCGGCTGAAGGAGAGGTTCGACTGGCCGAACCACTTTTGCGAGAACTTCTTTTCGATGAAGAACTCGATGCCGCGGACGCGACCGCGGCCGGCGCTGGTCATGGGGAAAAGGAGGTCGCTGACGGCAAAGGTATCGCCGGTGTTGGCGAGCGAGAGAGACCGGTATTCGGTGGAGACGGGATAGGCGGAGTAGTTCTTGGCGAAGCCTTCGACGGTCATGCGGAGCGTGTCGCTGGCGACGTAGGAGAAGCCAGTGATGTAGTGATCGGCGCGAATGGGGGCCAAGCCACGGTTGATCGGGAACACCGACAGGAAGAGGAAGAAGGGCTGCTGGTAGAACGTGCCGTAGCTGGCTTTCCAGGACAGTTTATTGGTGAGGCGGAAGCTGGCGCCGGCGCGGGGGCTGAAGCGGCTGGCGCCGATGTACTGATAGTTATCGAAGCGGCCGCCCCAGGTGACGTTGAGACGGGTGCCGATATTCTTGGCCGTTTGCAGGTAGGCGCCGGTTTGGCGCGCGTTGTAGCTTTGGCGAATGGCGAAGCGGTTGATGTTGCGTTCGGCGGTGAAGGGGCTATCGTCACCGAGGGGCTGGGAGGCATCGTAGTTGATGCGGAACATCTTGTAGCTGCCGCCGATTTGGACCTTGTCGATCATGGGGACGTAGGTCGTCAGATCGTATTTGATGGTGGTTTCGCCTTCCCGGTTTTGTTCGCGGTAGACGACGGGGGCTTTGGCGATCAGGTCATCGGCGTTCGTACCGGTGGTGCCGAAGCGGATGAGGTCCTTCACCTGTTGGTTGACCGCGGCTTCGGAGTGGGTGACGCCGAGGAGGCCGACGGTGCGATCGCCGATGAGGCGCTGCCAGTTGAAGCCGGTGGCGGAGCGCCAGCCGTCGTAGCGGATGTCGAGAGTGGCGAGTTCGCTGTCGGGTTTCTTGTCGTTCGTGGGGCCGAGGCGGATGTTATCGAGGCCGGTAAAGTTGACGGCCCAGATGCGGTCCTTTGAGGTGAGATCGTAGAGGACTTTGGTGTTGAAGCTG
>CAMATG010000032.1 GCA_945860645.1 Candidatus Sulfopaludibacter sp. SbA3
TGCTTCATGACGGATGGGTACGTGGGCAATGAGGACGAGATTATTCGCGAGATCCGGCAGCATCCCGAGGCGCGCGTGTTCAGCTTCGGTATCGGCAGTTCGGTGAACCGCCACCTGCTGGATCAGATGTCGCAGCAGGGGCGCGGCGAGGTGGAATATGTTGGCCTACAGGACGATGGTTCGGCCGCCGCCAAGCGTTTCCATACGCGGGTGCAGACGCCGCTGTTGACCGATATTCAGCTCACTTTCCAGGGGCTGGCTGTCGACGAAATCTATCCGAAGCGAGTGCCCGATCTATTCAGCGCCAAGCCCGTGGTCATTACTGGGCGGTACCGCGACGCGGGCCGCGGCGTGGTGAAGATCACCGGCAAAATGGGCGGTCATCCGTTTGAGCGTTCCATGCAGGTGGACCTGCCAGCGGCGGCGCAGCGCGATGGGATCCGGTCGTTGTGGGCGCGGACGAAGGTGGGCGAGTTGATGGTGGATGGCGCTACGCAGAACCGCGAGGCCATCACGGAACTGGGCCTTCGGTATGCGTTGATGACTCCGTTTACCTCGTTCGTCGCGGTGGAGCACCAGACGATTTCTGAGCACGGCAAGCTGCGCACCATCGAAGTTCCGGTGGAGATTCCGGAGGGCGTGGACGGCCGGATGGCGGGCACGGAATCGGCCAAGTTCATGATGCAGCCGATGCCGGCGGCGGCACCGACGGGCGGGTTCGCGGGCGGCATCATTGGCCGTCGCGCCGACAACATGTCCCGGCCCACCGCGCCACCCATGGTTCGGGAAGAGCGAAAGGTGAGGGACGCGGAGGCGGTCGCGCCGAAGCTCTCGGCCGAGTTGATGGCGAAGACGACGTCGGCGGAAAAGGTCGGCATCCGGCTCTATCTGCGGGATGTTTCCGAAGCGACGTTGAACAAACTGAAGGCTGCCGGACTGCACATCATCGCGCAACCCGGCGGGGCCAAACTGATCATCGGCGAGATCACCGGCACGAAGCTGATGGCTCTCGCCGCGATGGAGGAGGTGCAGTTGATCGCGCCGCGGTAGGCAACTACTGGGCGGCGTTGGCGAAGTAGCCCGGCCTGGCCCTGACGGTCACCTTTGGCAATGCCACGGTGACCGTCAGGGCATGATAGCCCGGCGCTGGATTTTTGGGGCTGAAGCTGAGCACGTACTGCGCGTGCAGTTCTTCGCCGAGCTTCTCAATGGCTGTCTCGAGGCCGGTGAGTTGGGTGAAGGGGAATTCGGCGCCGCCGGTGGCGCGGGCCATGGCTTCGGTGGATTTCACGTTTCCCAGGCGTGTGAGCTCGCCGAGGCCGGCGGCGAGCTCGACGCGGTTGGAGGCGTTCGGATGGGGCGTCTTCGCCATGCCGGGACGGGAGTTGGGTTCGAGGGCGTCGATCTTTGGTTTGGAGCTTTCGCGGGGGCGTTCGACGTCTTCCGATTTGGCGACGAAGCCGGTGCGGAAGGCGGAATAGGTTGCGGCGTAGATGGTGACGCCGGCGGCTTGTGCGGCGGCGATGACTGTGTCGAGATCCGTTTTGCCGCCGCGGTCGCGGGATTCGGAAATGAGCAGCAGAACGCGGCGGTGGCCTTGCGCGTTGCTGAGCTTTCGGATGGATTCCAGAGCAGCGTCGAGCATGCGGCCGCTGCGCTCTTTGCCGGTGCCGATGCGGGCGAAGGCGGTGGAGAGGCGATTGGCGTCAGCGGTGCACTCCTGCCGCCATTCGACCGTCTCGGCGAAGGTGACGAGGCCGGCGCAGCCGCGCTCGCCGGTGATGAGCGGTTGGATCATGCCGCCGATGCGGCGGACCTTGGCGAGGGCGGAGGCGGAGATGCCGGAGTTCTGCACGGCCACGATGAGTGCGATTGGCGCGACACCTGTGCCGATTGTTTCCAGTGTGAATGGCTGCGGAACGCCGTTGTCGAGGAGAGTGAAGCGTTCCGCAGGCAGGTCGAGCACGGGGCGGGCAGTGGCGCCGTTGACCATTGCTGGCACGACAACGAGGCGCGTTTGCACCTTGAGCGTTTCACTCTGCGCCAGCAGCGCCGCCGGGATGAAGAGCAGGACGGAACTTCGGATCATGTTTCCCGAAGAGCACGTCCGGGGCCACTTCACTAGTCTTCGAGCGTGATCTTCGGGCCGGCCTTTTTCGAAAGTCCCGCCATTGCGTCGTTGACCTTCGTTGCCAGTTCATGGAACGCCGCGCCCGCGCCGAGCGGGTTGAGCGCGGCCGGTGCGCCGGAGTCACCACCGATGCGGACCTTCGGGTCGAGCGGCAGTTCCACCAGGAACGGAATGTTCATCGCTTCGGCCATACGGCGGCCGCCACCCTGGCCGAATACGTCGATGTGTTCGCCTCCGGGCCCCACCAGGTAGCTCATGTTTTCCACGAGGCCAACGATGGGCGTCTTCACCTGTTCGAACATGCGGACGGCCTTGCGCGCGTCTTCCATGGCCACTTCGCTGGGCGTGGTGACGACGACGGCGCCGTTGATCGGCACGGTCTGCACCAGCGAGAGTTGTACGTCGCCGGTGCCGGGCGGGAGGTCGATGAGCAGGTAGTCCAATTGGCCCCAATCGACGCCGCGCAGAAACTGCTGCATAACCGAGTGGAGCATGGGGCCGCGCCAAATCAGCGGCTTGTCGCCGGGGCTGAGGAAGCCCATCGACATGAGTTTCACGCCGTGGCTTTCAATGGGTTGAATGCGTTCGCCGATGGCGTGCGGATTGGCGCGCGTGCCCATCATCAACGGCACGTTCGGCCCATAGACGTCGGCGTCCATCAGGCCCACCTTGTGCCCCTGCGCGGCCAGCGCAATGGCAAGGTTGACCGAGACCGTGGTCTTTCCCACGCCGCCTTTACCGCTGCCGACGGCAATCAAATTCTTCACGCCCTCAACGGGCTGCAATGTAACGCCAGAAGGATTCATCACCTCCTATTGTGCCGTGAGTTGGGCCCAGCGCGTTTCCGCCTGTTTCTCCAGGCGTGCCCGGTCGGCGGGGAGGAGGAAGCCGGCGGTGGTCAGCCCATCGATCGCGGCACCGATTTTGCCGAGATAATCCTCGCGGGAAGAGTAACGCTCCGTGATGGCCGGGCGTGGATCCTTGCGCGCCGTTTTGTCCTTTACGGTCGCCGGAAACGCATGGAAACCGCCGGTCATGCTGTAGATCTCCGTGGGCGCGCCGATCGAGACATCGCGCCGGTTCCAGCCCGTATAGGTGCCGAGGGGCACGCTCACATCGGGCATCTGGATGCCCGCCACCTCGTTGCCATCGCGGTCTACCTGCGGGACCAGAACACCGTAGGGCTTGCCCAGCTTGGGCGGTTCAATGGTGGCGATGCCTTTGGAATGGAAGTCGGGGCCGTAGTCGGCGCGGTACGGCACATTGGGGCTTTTCGGCACGCTGACGCCCGGAATCGCTGGGAAGCGGAGCGCGGTTAGCGGCACCAGTTCGCCCTTGTCAACGCGAGGAACGCGGGACGCGGGCGGGGCCTTGTCGTCCTTCAGCCACGCCGCCATTTGGGTCAACAACGCGCGCATCACCGGGCGCGCATCGTTAGGGTTCGAAAGGTACGCCGTGTCCGTCTTGCGCGGCGGGAAAGTGCCGGGCCCGTGCTGGGTGCCGCTGATGAAATAGGCACGGCTGTTGTCGCCCAGGCCGTCATCCTTCTTGCCGTCGGGGCTGGTGTGGATGAGCGACGCGGCGCGGCCCCAGTATTCGTAGGCGCCGTTGGTGTAGAAGATCTTCGGCTGCACGTTCTGGTCGACGGCAGTCACCAGCAGCCCGTCCGCCTCCCTTGTCTCCGGATCCAGCATGCGCAGGTCGGCGAAGGGGAAAACGTCGGTGGGGTAGAAGGTGTTCGTCATGCGGTGCCCATCGCGCGAGGGCTGCGCAAATCGCTGGTTGAAACTGCCGCGGCCCGCGCCGCCGACGTGCGACCAGACGCCGTCGAACACACGCTTGCCGTTCTCGTCGGCGTTGAATCCCTGGTATAGAAATGTGCGCAGGAAACGGCCAGACTGGGAGATGCCGAAGCCGATGGCGCGTTTCAAATAGCGGGACTGATCGCCGAGCAGAATCAGCCCGTCATTGGTGTATTTCAGAAAGCTGATCAGGTCGCGCGTGGCAGCCATGCCGAGGCCGGCGATGGCCGGGTTCTTCGCGGTATACACGACATCGTAGAGCTTGCCGGGCAGGAAGCCCGTGGCCATCTCGACGCCCGTGTTGTCCCAGAACTTCCACTGGCTGCGCGGGATCACGCGGCGCGGGCCATCGGGAGAATCGCGAACGAAAAGCTGCGTGCCGGGCGCGTCGGGGTCCGCAACCGGATAGGGCTTCATGGTGCGGTCGGCCAGGTTGAAACGTGTGGTCTTCGCGGAAGGAACGAACTCGCTACGGACGATGCCGGTGACTCCGTCGGCGCGTGGCACGGTGATGCCGACATTGCCTTTTTCCTCGGGAATATCGAACTGCCAACCCACCCAGACCAGCGTGAAGCCTTGCTCCAGCAGGAACAGATCCCCGAACTCGGCTTCGGTGCGCGGATCCTTGCTGCCGGCCGCGTAGTTGAAGGTGGAGAGGATGCTCTTGCCGCCGCGGTTGGAGACTTCGTAGAGAATCGTCCCGTTGCCCTTGTCCTGCAGGCGGGGTTTCAGAACGTAGAGATCGGCGGTAAACTCCACCATCCCGGCGGCGTTCTTCGGCGCGAGCGCGATGTCGCGGATGCGCTGATTGGCGGGGAGGTTAGGGTCGATCACGAAATGCGCTTTGGCCGTGATCCGCTCATAGGGGCCGGTGTTGCCGAAGGAGCGGCCGTCGAGTACGTCGGTCCGTTCTTCCACGTAGATCTTGCGAATAGCTGCGTTGGCGCACACGGATGCGGCCAGAACGAGGCAGGCAACACGGAGGAGCATGCGTTTATTGGATCACAGCGCGAGCGATGCTTTGGCGCGGAGATCCATGCCCGCGAAGTCGCCAGCGCGGAATTTGCGGAAGGCCGCGGCGCCGATCATCGCGGCGTTGTCGGTGGAAAGGCCCGGAGTAGGGAAGTAGATGGGCACGCCAAAGCGGGACTGCGCCGCGGCCTGCCGCAGGCCCGCATTGCACGCCACGCCGCCGGTGATGATCACGCTTTCGACGGGGTGCTCCGCCGCCAGCTTGCCGATGCGCGAAAGCAGTTCGTCGATCACCGTTTGCTGGAAACTGGCGATCAGGTTGCGCGTCGCCGTTGGCGTGACGGCCAGCCACTCTTCGACGGTTGTCCCGCTGCCCAGGCGGCGCCGCGCCGCGATTTCATCGGCGATCGGATGCGCCTCCGTCCATCGCAGGACCGCCGTTTTCAGGCCGGAAAAAGAAAAATCCAACGCATTGCCCTTCATGTTGGCGCGCGTGAAGCGGACGCCATGGGGATCGCCATACGGCGCGAGCTTGTCCAGAATCGGGCCGCCCGGATAGGGGAAGCCAAGGAGCTTTGCCACTTTGTCGTAGGCCTCGCCGGCGGCGTCATCGCGCGTCCGGCTGATCAGTTCATATTCAAAATCGCCGCGCACATGATACAAGTGCGTGTGCCCGCCACTGACGATCAGCGCCAGCGCGGGCAGCGCCGTCTGCGGATGCTCCAGCACGACGGCGTGAATGTGGCCCTCCAGGTGGTTCACCGCGATCAGCGGCAAACCCCGCGCCTTGCAGATGGCCTTGGCGTAAGTGACACCGACCAGCAGCGCGCCCAACAATCCTGGCCCATACGTGCAGGCCACGGCGTCGAGCTCGGACCACGCAATGCCCGCTCGCGTCAGCGCCTCATCCACCACCGGCGTGATGGCGCGCATATGTTCGCGGCTGGCGAGTTCGGGGACCACCCCGCCGTATTTCTGATGGGTCTCAATCTGGGAGGCGACCACGGAGGAAAGCACCGTGCGCCCGTCTTCAACGACGGCGGCGGCGGTCTCATCACATGAGGATTCGATGGCTAGGATACGCAAGTTGATAATCTGAGAGTTGGACCTCTCTCAATTCGATTATGAACTGCCCGAGGAGTTGATTGCCCAGAATCCTCCCGTCGAACGGGACGGCGCGCGCATGCTGGTGCTCGATCGAGCCGCTGGCACCTGGCAGGATCGGCTCTTCCGGGACCTCCCGTCGTTCGTGAAACCGGGCGACACGATGGTGTTCAACAACTCGCGCGTCTTCAAGTCGCGGCTCATCGGACACCGCCTGGGTCTCACCGGCCGCGTCGAAGTCTTCCTGGCCGAACAGATGGGCGACCGCTGGCGCGCCCTCGTACGGCCCGGGCGCAAGCTCCCCCCGGGAACTGTCGTGGAGTTCGCACCCGGCTTCCGCGCTGTCATTGAAGAGCGATTGGAACACGGCGAACGCAGCGTGCGGCTGGAAGCTACCGACGAATGGGAGGCCATTCAAACGCACGGCCACATGCCGCTGCCGCCCTAGATTCGACGCGCCGACGATAGCGGCGACGGCGAGAGGTACCAGACCGTCTTCGCCCGTGAGCGAGGCAGCGTCGCCGCCCCCACCGCCGGGCTCCACTTCACGCCCGCGGTGCTGGCGGCCTGTGAAAGCGCCGGCGCCCGGCGCGCGGAGGTAACGTTGCACGTCGGCCTCGGGACCTTCCAGCCGCTGCACTCCTCGACTGTGGAGGAGAACCAGTTGCACCACGAACGCTACAACGTCCCGCCCGACGCGGCGGCCCGCATCCAGGAAGCGGAGCGCGTCATCTGCGTCGGCACCACCGCCGTCCGCACCGTCGAATCGTTCTATCAATTCGGCAACGCCGGCCAGACGAATCTTTTCATCTACCCCGGCTACGAGTTCCGCCGCGTGAACGCCATGGTGACGAATTTCCACCTGCCCCAGTCCAGCCTCATGCTACTGGTCAGCGCCTTCGCCGGGCATGAATTCACGATGGCCGCCTACCGCCACGCGGTGGCCGAACGCTATCGCTTTTTCAGCTACGGCGATTGCATGCTAATTCTTTGATATGCCGATTTCTCGCCGCGCTTTGTTGATGGGCCTCGCCGCGCCGAATACGCTTCGCGCCGGTGCCGCCACCGCGAACATCTCCCCCGCGCTGGGCGCCTCGCTCGCCGGCGGCATGACGGACCGCAAATGCACCGACGTGCACGACGAACTGCTCGTCCGCTGCGCCGCGCTTGAAAGCGGGTCGACGCGCATGCTGCTCGCCACCATCGATTCCTGTATGGTCCCGCGCACCATTCTCGACAAGGTACGCGCGCGCATCAGCCGCGAAAACTCGATCGCGCCCGAGTTCATTCTGATGAGCTCCACCCACACGCACAGCGCCCCCCCGGCCATGCATCTTTTTCAAAGTATGCCGGACCCGAAGTACCTGGAGATGCTGGAAACACGGCTCGTCGACGCCGCCCGCATGGCCTTCACGCGCCTCCGCCCCGCCCGCCTCGGCGCCGCCGTGGGCAAGGAACCGTCGCTCATCTGCAATCGCCGCTTCTACCTGAAGGAAGGCGCCATCCCCGCCGACCCCTTCGGCCGCCGCACCGACAAGGTGCAGATGAACCCCAATCTCGACAGCCCCGACCTGCTCCAACCCGCCGGCCCCACCGACCCCGATCACCCCGTCATCGCCGCCCTCGGCGCCGACGGAGAGCCCATCTGGATCTACGCCAGCTACGCCCTCCACTACGCCGGTTACAACCCCGGCACCCACGCCAGCGCCGACTATTTCGGCTCCTGGTCCCGGCGCGTCGAAGCCGCCACCAGCAGCGATTGCGTGGCCCTCCTCTCCAACGGCTGTAGCGGCAATATCAACGCCATGGTCTACGCGCGGCAATACCCCACGCGCAACGATTATGCGTTCATCGACCGTGTCTCCTCCGTACTCGCCATTGAAACTCTGCGCGTGTTGAAGACGATCGAGTATCGCGATACCGTGCCGCTCGCCGCCAAGATGGACGACGTCGAAATCGGCATCCGCCGGCCAAGCCCAGCGGAACTGGCGGACGCCGTGAAGCGAGTCGGCGCCAACCCCGGCAGCGACTACAAAGACCGCGCCGATATCTACGCCCGCGAGACCATCTACATGAGCCGCTATCCGGCCAGTCGCCCCGTTCCGGTGCAGGCGTTGCAACTCGGCGACGTCGCCATCGGCACCTTCCCCGGCGAGACGTTTGTCGAACTCGGCCAGGCCGTCAAAAAGGCCAGCCCGCACAAAACCACGATCACCGTCTCCATTGCCAACGACGCCTGCGGCTACATCCCCACCGCCGAAGCGTTCGACCTCGGCGGCTACGAAACCTGGCGCGCCAAATCCGCGCACGTTGAACGCGACGCTGCGTCCAAACTCGTCCGCGGCCTCACCGCAGTGCTGAGCCAGACTCGCTGAAACGGAGCTCTAAAACAGCGTCACCTCGTTGAACGAAAAATCGTTGACCAGCATCGCCGGCACAACCATGTCGAACGCCTCTTCGCCGGAGGCCCGCTCCGGCGCCGACATCGCCTCCACCCGCTGCAATACCTCCATCACCGACTCGTTAAACCGGAAGTTGTGCAGCCCGCAAACGATCTGCCCGTCCTCAACCAGGAACGTGCCATCCCGCGTCATCCCCGTCATCACTTTCCGGAACGGGTCCACCTCGCGGATATACCAAAGTCGCGTCACCAGAATCCCCGTGCCCAGCTTTGCCAACAGCGCCTCGCGCGACTCCGCGCCGCCCGCAATCACGATGTTGCTCACGCTCTCCCCGCCCTCGCTCGGCAGGCTCAGCCCATGTCCCGTCGGCGTGCGCCCCGCCCTTCGCGCCGCCGCACGCCCGTAGGGCATCTCGCCCGGCACGCCGTCTGCAAATAGCGTCAACGTCTGCCGGGGCACCCCCTCGCCATCGAACGGCGCACCGTCCTGCAGCGGGTGTCGCACGTCGTCGTAGATCGTAATATTCTTCCCGAAAAGCTGCTGGTCCATCCGCCCCGTCAGAAAGCTCCGTTCCTCCTCGATGGCCGTCGCCGTGCAATCGCCAAAGATCTGCCCGACGAAGTCCAATACCGCCGCCGGCTCCAATAGCACCCGGTACTTACCCGGCTCCATCCGCCGCGGCTTCGCCGAACGGGCGGCCTTTTCCGCCGCACTCCGTGCCAGCCGAACCGGATCCAAATCTCCCGCCGCCACCGCGCTCGCCTTCGCCCAGCCGCTGGAATCGGACGCCGTCGCCGTGATCGAAAACGTCGATCCCGTCTCGTCGTGCCGCGCAAAGACCCCGTTGCTGTTCGCCAGAATCGCCGTCGATCGCGATGTCTCAAATATCCCCGCCGCCACTTGGCCCGCCGCGGCCACGCAGCCAATCGCCTCCCGCACCGCCTCCGCCCGCGCCTGCGGCGAATAGCCCGCCGTGGCCTCGTCCCAGCGCGCCACTGGCAACACCGCAGCCGGTTCGTAGAGCGGCAACAAATTGGCGTCCGGCTCACTGGCCCGCGCCAGCGCAATCGCCGATTTCGTCGCCTCGCGAATGTTGGCGAACCGGTTCGTCGTCGCCCGGGCCGTCCGCTGCCCAATGGCGACGCGAATCGAAATCGACCGCGACTCCTCACTCACGTTCTGATGAATGCCGTTGTTGGCAAACCGTGTCAACGAACTCTCCTCGGCCGCCAGATAAACTTCCACATCCTGGACGCCATGCGCCCGCGCCTCGTTGCGCGCTATCTCAAACCACTCCCGTGCCTGCGTATCTGTCATCACAAACTCCCCACCGCAATGCGGCCAAATCGCGAAGGACTCGCCCCGTGCCCGGTCCCCATTACCTGTTCCGGCTGGCCTTTCCCGCAATTGGGCACCCCCCACAGTGTCCAGCTGTCCCGGTTCCCAATCGCCTCACAAGCATTCCAAAACTGCGTCGAAATGCCGCTATAGACAGGGTTCTTCAACATCCGCACCCGCTTGCCATACCGGATCTCCCAGGCCACTTCACACCCGAATTGGAAGTTGTACCGCTTGTCGTCAATCGACCAGCTCTTGTTCGTCTCCATGTAGATCGCATGCGGAACATCGAACAACTCCTCCAACGAAGAAGTCCCCGGCTCCAGACTCGTGTTCGTCATCCGGATCAGCGGCAGCCGGTCCCAGTTCGCCGCGCGCAGGCATCCATTCGAACGCCCTTCGCCCACAGCCCCCGCCGTCTCCCGGCTCGTCAAATAGCCCGTAAACAGGCCCTCCCGAATGATATCGGTGCGCTGTGCCGCCACACCCTCATCGTCGAAGGCAAACGTTCCCAGCCCCGGCCCATGCGCCTCCGTGGCGTCGCTCACCACATGCACCAGTGGCGATCCATACCGCAGATTCCGCAACTGATCGAGCGTCAGAAAACTCATCCCCGCGTAGTTCGCCTCGCTTCCCAACACCCGATCCAGCTCAATCGGATGCCCAATCGATTCGTGAATCTGCAGCCCCAATTGCGAACTGTCCAGAATCAGCGTAAACTCCCCCGTCGGGCAGACATCGGCGGCGTGCAGCGCGGCGGCCTCCTCGGCCAATCGCGGCGCATGCGCCAGCATGTCCAGCTCCTCCACCAACTCCCACCCCTTCAACTGATACTGCCCGCCAAACGAGTTCGGGTACGAACGCTTCTGCAAATCCCCATCCTGGAATACGTGACAAGCGCACCCGGCCCCGGTCATCGTTCGCGTCTGTGAAATCACACTCCCCTCGGAGTTCGCAAACCACTGCCGCGTGCGCGTCGTATGGAACGACGTCTCCGTCAACGTCACGGCCGTATGGGTCCGCAGCGCCTCGTCCACCGCCAACAGGTGCGCCAGTTTCTGCGACACCGAAATGCTCAACGGATCCACGCGGCACGGCGACTCCCAAGACGCCTGATGCACTGGTTCCGGCGCTAGTCGAACGGCTGAACCCAACGCCAGCGTGCTGGCCTTCGCAATCGCTCGCGCTTTATGAATAGCCTTCTCAATCCCCGCCGGCGTCAAATCATCGGTGGCCGAGAACCCCCACCCGCCGTCAATCAGCAGCCGGATCCCCATCCCCGCCGACTCCGTGTCGGCCACCTGCGACACCCGCCCATTCCGCGTCGACAGGTCCTGCGACCGGGATTCCACCAGTCGCACATCGGCATACTGCACGCCGCGTTGCGTGGCCAGTTCGAGTGCGCGCAGCACAATCTGTTGCATATGGACTATTGTGAAGGACTGTATGCTTGCATGGCTATTTGGCGGTCCCCTGGAGGTTGGCGTTCCGGCGCCGGACTTCTCACTCCCTGACGAAAACGGCCGCACCGTCTCTCTCTCCGGGTTGAAAGGCAAGCCCGTCGTTCTCGTCTTCTACCCGGGTGACGACACGTCCATCTGCACCAAACAGCTCTGCGAAATCCGCGACGACTGGGCCGCGTTCAAGCGCCTAGGTGCCGCGGTGTACGGCGTCAATGGCCAGGGTGCCAATGCCCACGGCAAGTTCTCCGCGAAGTACAAATTCCCGTTCCCGCTGTTGGTCGACAGCGGCTGGGGCATGTCGCGTGCCTACGGTGCCGGCTGGGGCCTTGTGCGCCGCACCGTCTACGTCATCGGCCCCGATGGCCGCATCGCCTACGCCCAAAAAGGAAAGCCCTCCACCGCGGAAATTCTCTCCGCGATAGAGGGCGTCCTGAACCGCAAAACTACTTCTTAATGCGCTGACACGCCGCGATCGACGCTTCGTTATGAGGCGCCGGCTTGGGATCGTAGATGATCTCGGCGATCTTGCCTTCTTTATCAATGACGAACGTTGTGCGGCTGGCGATGCCGCGTTCAGTCATCAGGACGCCATACGCTTTCGCGGTGTTGCGATTCGGAAAATCCGAAAGTAGCGGGAACTCAAGTGTCAGGTCGTCGGAGAAGCGCTTCAAAGACGGCGCTGCATCGACGCTGATTCCAAACACCTGCGAATCCGCTTCGTTAAAGTTTTTGATTCCAGCCTGGAACCCTTTCATTTCCGCGGTTCAGCCACCCGTAAACGCCAGCGGGAAAAAGGCCAGAACAACTGATTTCTTGCCTTTAAAATCCGCCAGCGAAAACGATTTGCCGGGAACCGAGGAACTGAGCTTGGAAAACTCCGGAGCCATATCGCCAACCTTCAGATGCGTCTTGCCGTCCTGGGCAAAAAGCATCGCGGCGGCGAAGCTCAGGAAGATGAGTTTCTTCATTGTTCGTCCTCGTTGAAATGGAACTGCTCTCGTATTCTAGCGCCTCACGAGCATTTTGGTCCGCCGATTCCGCAAGTACCTGTGATGGCTATCACTGTTCTCCTGCTAACTGGAATGGTCGCCTTCCTTTGTGTGACCGCTAACGATTCGAACTTCGGCCCCATGCGCGCCATGCTCGCCATGGCCCAGTTGGCGCTCGTCGTTGTCCGCGATCTTCTGCTCGCCATCACCATCGCTCGCCAGTCCCGCTGGCTCGCGCTCGCCTATCTCCTCGCCGCCGCGGCCGCCTTCCTCTGTCTGCTCGCCAGCCAGCACGGCTACGGGGAACTCTCCGACGCTGCTCTGCTCCTGGCCCCCGTCGCCGCCTTCGGCATCCCGCTTGCCGCTCTTCTCGCCACTCATTGGCGCCACCCCGCCTCGGCCATCCTCTGCGCCTGCGTCATCCTCACCGGCGCCTACGTCAACGGCTTCATCCTCCCGCAGATCTTCCGCAGCAATGCGCCGCCGCCCATCCCCCTCGCCGCCAACGCCCCTCTCGAAGATTGGCGCCCCTACTTCATGGGCCCGCAACGCGAGCGCGTCATCGCCATCCTGAAACAACGCCCCACCCTCGAAGCTGATCTCATCGCCGGACTCCGCGGATCGGAGCCACTGGAAATCCTCCACACCTTCGATTTCATCTCCGCTCTTAAACCCGCGCCCACCCCCGCGCTGCGCGAAGCCTTCCAAACCGCCCAAGAACACCTCGCCCCCCTCGTCACGCCCAAAACAGAAGAGGCATGGCGGATTCGCACCCGCCATGCCTCGGAAGCTCTCGGGGAACCTGTCCCTTAAATCTTCACCAACTCCGTCTGCAGCGCGCCGGTCACGCGCGCGTCGCGATCACCCACAAACACATTCACTTCGCTCCGAACCCCGAACGCCGGTAAATAGAGCCCCGGCTCCACCGAAAAACACGTCCACGGAATCACGCGCCGCTCATCGTGCGTCTCCAGGTTGTCCATGTTCGCCCCGGACCCGTGCACGTCTTCACCAATGGAATGGCCCGTGCGGTGCACGAAGTATTCCGCCATGCCGTGCTCGCGAATGTGCCCGCGGCACGCATCGTCCACTTCAAATCCGTACAGCGGAATCCCCGCCCCTATCGACGCTTGCACCTTCGCCACCGCCGCGTCGCGCGCGCCCGTGACAATCGAAAACACGCGCTGCACTTCGTCCGGGATCACCTCGCCCGTGTACCCCGTCCAGGTCACGTCGTAGTAAACCGTTCCCGGCTTGTTCAGCTTCGCCCACAAGTCGATCAGCACCACATCGCCCTGCTGAATCACCTCGTGGTTGTCCGCCATCGGCTCATAGTGCGGGTTCGACGCATTGGCATTCACACCCACAATCGGCCCGTGATCGGTGAATAAACCCGCCCGCTCAAACGACTCCAAAATGAAGTTCTTAACCATGAACTCATTCACCGGCTCCCGCCCGCGCAACCGGTCGCCAATCTCCAGAAAAGCCGCCCGCCGAATCTCATCCACCAGAACCCCGGCCGCCATGTGCGAGTCCAGTTTCTCCTGCGTCCACTTGGCCTCAAAAATCTGTACCAGGTTCGCCGACGTCACCACCTCCACGCCCTGCTCGCGGATCAGTTCCACCGTCCCGGCATCCACCATCGCCACATACGGCACCGCGCACATCGGCGAATACTGCATCGCCACGCGCTTGCATCCGGCCAGCAGCGTCGTCAGCCCATACACCTGCCGCGACCAGCTGGAATAAGTGGACATCGTGCCCGGCAGCGCGTCCAGCATCCCTGCCTCAATCTGGTGCACCAGCTTCCGCGGTTCCCCGTTCGCCGGGATCAGGTAGTACCACCGCCGCGTCGGAATGCGCGGCGCGTCGAAGCCCAGCACGCGGTACGCCAGCGGGTCCCGCAAATGGTGGTCGAAAAACAGCCACCCGTCCAGTTTCTCGTCCCGCAACGCCTGTTGAATCGCCGCGACATTCATCATTTCGACTCTCCCATTAAGCCGCGCAGCGGCTTCACAAATACCGTCAAAACTACCGCCGCCGCAATCGCGAACAGCGCCACATACAGGAACAATTGTTCCAGTTTCATCGATTCGTAGAATCCCGACAACCGCCCGCCAATATAATTCCCGGTCGCAATCGACAGGAAGAAGACGCCCATGATCACGCCCCCCATCCGCGCCGGCGCCAGTTTCGTCATTGCCGATAGTCCCACCGGGCTCAAACACAGCTCGCCGATCGTGTGCAGCAGATACGTAAGCACCAGCCAGAACGGGCTCACTTTCTCACCCGCGTCGGCCACCGCCGCCGGCGGCACCAGGATCAGAAATCCCAACCCCACAAACAACAGCGCCAGCGCGAACTTCGCCGGCACGCTCGGCTCCCGCGGCCCCAGCTTGATCCAGAGCACCGAAAACAACGGCGCCAATATCAGCAACCAGATCGAGTTCACCGATTGGAACCAGCTCGACGGGTACGCCATGCCGAACACCTCATTGCGCGTCCGCTCATCGGCAAACAGATTCAACGTCGACCCGGCCTGTTCAAACGACGACCAGAACACCGCCGACGCAATCGACAAACACAGAATCACCGCAATGTTTTTCCGCTCCTGCCCCGGCATCGCCGCCCGGAACAGCACCACGAAGATCCCCACAAAGCTCAGCGCCATCAACACCGAAAACGCATCCGCGATGCCCGCAATGGAAACCGAAGTCACGCCCGAAGTCTGCAAAAAACCCAGCAAAAGCGGCAATCCCACCACCGCTCCCAACCCGATCAACAACTGCTTCTTCTCTTCCGCGCCCGGAGGCGTCGCCGTCCGCAGCCCCGCTTCACCCAGAAACCGCTGCGTAAGCACATACTGAATCAGCCCCACCGTCATCCCCACCGTCACCAGCAGAAACGCCCATCGCCAACTGATCGTCTGGCCCACATAGCCGATCACCAACGGCGCCAGAAACGCGCCCAAATTGATGCCCATGTAGTAGAGCGAAAACCCCGCGTCGCGCCGCGTATCCCCCGGCGCATACAGCGCGCCCACCATGGTGCTTGCGTTCGTCTTCAGCAGCCCCGTGCCCACGCAGATCATGCCCAAGCCCAAATAAAACGTCCACATCATCGGCGCCGCCAACAGCGCATTCCCCGCCGCAATAATGATGCCCCCATAGAGCACCGCCTTGCGCTGTCCCAGGATGCGGTCCGCCACCCAGCCCCCAGGCAAACTCAGCAAATAAACCGACGCCGTGAAGATCCCATAAATGGCGCCCGCGGTGGTCTTGTCCATCCCCAGCCCGCCGTTCTGCAACTGCGCGGTCAGGTACAAAATCAAAATCGCCCGCATCCCGTAATAGCTGAACCGCTCCCACATCTCCGTAAAGAAGAGCGTGGAAAGTCCGCGCGGATGCCCGAAAAACGAAGTGTCGCCTACGGATTGCGTTGCCATTGAATCTCCGTGTTCAATTGAATCATTCCAGCCGTGTCGCGGTGGTCGATCACCGCAAAGCTCAGCGCGTCGTCGATCCAGTCCTGACTCGCCCCATCGGCATGCTGCGTGGCAACCGTCAGTGTATATTCCGCCCTGCTTAACAGGCAATCCAGCGCGAACTGAATCTCCAACACATCCCCCGCCGCGAACGTCCCCAACTCCACTTTTTCCACCTTCGTGTTCGTCCCATAAACGTCCACGCCCAACCGGTTCCGGATCAACATCCCCACCATCGGCGCCACGCAGTCTTTCGCAAAAACCGCCCGCACCCGAATCGTCGCCCGCTCCCCGCTCAACAGACTGGTGGCCTCTTCCCCACGCCCATTCAAAATCACAATCGATTCAATCCGGCTCGTCCCATCGCCATGCCGGTAGCTCCCACCCTCTGCCGGCGTATCGCGCAGTTGCAGCTCATGCACCAGCCCCACGTACCGGTTCACAATATCGCTCGGCTTGCCCACCGCCGCCACTTCCCCATGCATCATCAACGCCGCCCGGTCCGCCAGCCGCTTCACGATTCCCAAATCGTGCGACACAAACAAAATCGTCACTTTCCGTTCTTTCAGCTCTTCCAGCTTCCGCACGCACCGGTTCGCAAAAATCGCATCGCCCACCGCCAGGGCCTCGTCCACAATCAGCACCTCCGGCTCCACGTGAATCGCCGTCGAAAACGCCAGCCGCACATACATGCCGCTGGAATACTCCTTCACCGGCCGGTCGATAAACGCGCCAATCCCCGCAAATTCCTCGATTTTCGGGAACGCCGTCTCCACCTCCGCCCGGCTCAATCCCATAATCTCGCCGTTCAGATACACGTTCTCCCGCCCCGTGAATTCTGGATTGAACCCCGCCCCTAGTTCCAACAGCGCCGCGATGCGGCCCGACGTAATCACCCGCCCCCGCGTCGGCTGCATGATCCCCGCAACAATCTGCAGCAGCGTCGATTTGCCGCTGCCGTTCGGCCCCACCAACGCAAACACCTCTCCCGGTTCCACCCGCAGGTTCACATCGCGCAGCGCCCAGAACTCGCGGCCCCGCTCTTCTCCAATCAATGGCAACAGCGCCACCAACCGGTCGGCGGGCCGCTCATAGAGCGAATAAACTTTCGATACGTGCTGAACAGAGACCAACCTATCAGCTTAGCGATACACTCAACCCAAATGCGCGCCGCACTGTTTGCCTTCTCACTCCTCACCGCCTCCGCCGCCGATCTCCTGCTCGTCGTCGAAAAGAATAACGACACCGTCGGCTTCTACAATCTCGCCACCGGCGCACCCGTCGCCAGTGTCAAAGTCGGCCACATTCCCCACGAATTCGTGTTTTCCGCCGACCGCAAATCCCTCTACGTCACCAACTACGGCACCGCCCGCTGGACCGACGACGCGCCCGGCGGCAACACCCTCTCCATCATCAACCTCGCCACCAAACGAGTCACTGGCGAAATCAACCTGGGCGAGTATCACCGCCCCCACGGCATCGAACTCTCCAAATCCGGCAGACTCTACGTCACCTGCGATCTGCCCTCGGCCGTCCTCATCATCGATCCGCTCCAACGCAAAATCGAACGCGCCATCCCCTACGCCGCCAAGGTCCTCCCCCACATGCTCGCCCTCACCCACGACGAACAGCGGTTCTACACCGCCAATGCCGGTAACGCCGCCATCACCGCGTACGACCTCAAAACCGGCCAGGCCAAACACCTCGAAGTCGGCGGCGTGCCCATGGGCCTCGCCCTCACCGCCGACGAAAAAACAATCTACGTCGCCACCCGCACCGCCGACACGGTCGTCGAAGTCGACACGCAAAAATGGGCCATCCGCCGAACGTTCAAAATCGAAGGCCAGCCCGTCCGCCTCCAACTCCTCCCCGGCGAAAAGCAGATCCTCGCCAGCCTCATCGTCGATGGCGCCATGGTCGTCCTCGACCTCAAATCAGGCAAGGAAATCAAGCGACTCAAAGTCGGACTCAACGCGGAAGGCATGCACATCGACCCGCGCACGGGCGAAGGCTTCGTCTCCGCCCAGGGCGAAAAACGCATCGTGCGCTTTTCTCTGAAAACATTCGAAAAAAATGGGGCCGTAGCCACCCAGGAGCGGCCCGACCCCATTCTCATCTATCGCAGTCCGAACTAGCGCTTAATCGTGAAGCCCAGCCCCATCGTGTACAGGAAGTCGTTCTTCTTCCGGCCCGGCGCGGGGTTGCTCAAATACCGGTCGCTCAACGCCACGTTCCACGTCAGCCACTTCGTCAGCGCCGCCGCCACGCCCACGTCAACATTCTGGCGATACTCGCCGGTATTGGTCATGTTGTTGAACATCCGGTAGTTCTCGAAGAACGAAATCCGCGGCGAGAACTTGTAGTTGAAATCGTTGCCCCAATAAATTTCCGCCGAGTTCCGCGTGAACGGCTGCCGCGGCCGGATCGGGTCAAACTTTTCACGGTTGTACGCGCCACCACCGATGATGTCCAGGCGCCCGTTCTCGCCCTTCCAGGCGATGTAGCCCAAACCGCCGCCAAGCACCACGCGCAAATCCAGGTTCTGGAACTTGTCGTACTCGTAGTCGTTGAACGTGTTCACAAACAGCTTCGGCCGCAAGTTCCTCGCGTAGCCCCAGCCGCCGCGCACGGCCTGCGCCGTCGCCGCCGACGCGCCGCCAATCGAAGCCGACGCGCGAATGAAGTTGAAGTACGCGCTCGTCTTGTCGTTGTTCGTCACGCGCACCGCATTCACCGGCGTCGTAAAAGTCGACGTCTTCGCGTTGCCCGACGTACCGGCAATGCCGATGTTGGCGTTAATCACCCACAGGTCGCCCCAACCCGGATTCAGCAGCCGCAAATAGGCTTTCTGCTCCGCGTCGTTGCGCAATACTTTAATCTCGGCGGGCGCCACGGTCTGCTTCGTCCCGCCGGCCGCCACCTCCACTTGCTCCCCAGTGGTCGTCAACGTGCCCTGCACCGTCTGGCCACTGCCAACGACGACGTTCAACGGCTTGTCCGCCGTCACGCTCGCCACTTTTTCCCAGGGCAGTGTCACCACCCCGAAATACTCGGTCTTGATCGTTAGATCCTTCGCGTCTTTATTTAATGATGCTTCCGGTGACGCGGTCACCATTCTTCATCACGATCTGGTCGGCCAATAGGCCCATCGCGCTCAGGCCCATGGCCAGTAGCGAAACAACAATGCGATTTTTCATAAAGAATTTCAGTCTGAAAATGGATGCGCCACCACAGTCCATCGTTACAAAAACACGGCGCAAATCCATCCCACTTTATTGTCGCTCGACCCGTAGCCCTCGCAGCGAAGGAATGACATAATAGCAAGCGGTTACATACACCCCCGTAAGGACATTCAGATGAACCAGGAAAACTCCCGCCGCAACTTTGTGAAAACCGCCGGCACCGCCACAGCCTTCTCCATCATCGGCTCGCAATCGGTGCGCGGTTCCCAGGCTAACTCCGCCGTCACGCTCGGCCTCATCGGCTGCGGCAACCGTGGCATGTACGTCAGCGGCCTCTTCGCCAAAAATGAAAACCTGAAGGTCGCCGCCTTCAACGACATCTACGAGGACAAGTTCCAGGCCGCCGCCGCCAAATACTCCGGCGCCAAGCGCTTCAACTCCATGGACGACCTCCTCGCCGACAAGTCCATCGACGCCGTCCTCATCGCCACTCCCGCCTTCCTCCACCCCGAACACTTCGAACGCGCCGTCAAAGCCAAGAAGCACATCTTCCTCGAAAAGCCCGCCGGTGTCGATGCTGCCGGTTGCCACCGCGTTCTCCGCGCCGCCAAATCGGCCGACCCCACCAAGCGCATCAGCATGGACTACCAACAGCGCTACGGCACCGACTACCGCAAGGTCCACAGCGTCGTGAAGTCCGGCGAACTCGGCCGCATCCTTCAGATCCGCGCCGCCTGGATGGGCGGTGGCCCCCCCATCAAGAAGGGGCACCCGAAGGACCAGGAACGCATCCGCAACTGGTTCTTCTACCGCGAACTCTCCGGCGATATTTTGATCGAACAGGACTGCCACAACATCGACGTCGTCAACTGGTTCATGGGCACCCATCCGGTCCGCGTCTCCGGCCACGGCTCCCGCATGTCCCGCACCGACATCGGCGACATCTAC
>CAMATG010000033.1 GCA_945860645.1 Candidatus Sulfopaludibacter sp. SbA3
CCCCATATAACAACGCCGTAGCCAACAACTCCCGCCCCTGCGCCGACCCCACCGTCTCCAACACCCCCCGCGCCTTCCCATACTCCTCCAACCGCAAATACGCCAACCCCAAATTCGTCCGCAACCCCGGATCGCTCGGAGCCAATCGCAACGCCCGCTCCCACACCTCCGCCGCCTTCGCCGGCAACCCCTGCCGCGAGTACACAACCCCCAAATTCCCCAGCCCGCCCACGTGCCGCGGCTGCCCCGTCACAAAGGCGGAGAACAGCCGCTCCGCCGCCCCCAAATCCCCCCGCTGCAAAGCAGAAGCCGCCTGCTCAAACTGCGCTTGCGGGGTAGGCTGCGAAGACTGCCCCCACAAAACGCCGAGTAAACAGGCAGCCACGAAACGAACAAACATTAGAACAACAGTTTAAGCGACAACTGGATCGACCGCGCGTCACGCGTATCCGTGATCTGCCCCGCGTTACCCCGCGTCGCCGCGTTCAGCGGCTGGCCCGGGTTCGGCGGATTGATCCCCGTGCTCACCCCGCCCCACTGCGTGTGGTTAAAGGAGTTGTAGGTCTCAAACCGGAACTGCAACGCCACCCGCTCGGTGATCTTCGTGTTCTTGAACAGCGACAGATCCCAGTTGTTGATCCCCGGAATGCGCAAGGTGTTCTTGCCCAGGTTCCCCAACGAGCCTTCCTGCGGCCGCGTGAACGCGAAGATATCAAAGTAGTTGAAGCGGTCCCGCGTCGCCGGTTCAATGGCGCCACCGTTGTAATCGGCCCGCTGCCCGCCGCCCAAGGTACCCGTATTCTGGTTCGAAGTAATCGTCTGCGGATTCCCCGACCACATACGCGCAATCCCGTTAAACTGCCAGCCGTTCACGATGTGCTTCGCAAACGAATTGCCCTTCACAAAGCTCGGCAACTCGTACACAAAATCCATCGTCAGCACGTGCATACGGTCGAAGCTCAGCAGCCCGTACTCCCGCGCGCGGTCGTAGCTGTAGCCAATCACGGTGGTGTCGTTGTCGGTATCCCCCATGGCCTTCGACCACGTATAGTTCACGTTTCCCGTGAACGACTTCGCGAACCGCCGCGATACGCGCGCCTGCAACCCGTTGTAGTTGCTAACGGCCCCGAATTCGGTGAAATTCACGTTCGTGTAGCCCTGGTAGGGCCGCAAAGCGTTCGTCAGGTTGTTCACTCCCGCCAGCACGCCAGGACGCAACGTGGTTCCCAAGGCCAACTGGTTCAGGTCGCGCCGGTACTGCAAATAGCGCCCCATGTTGCCCGTGTAGGAAACGTCGATCGCGGTCTTCCGCCCCAGCTCACGCTGCAGGCTCAGCGACCACGAATAAACCGTCGGAATCTGCCCCTCACCGTCCACCGCCGAAACACCCACCGGGAAGCGCAAACCGCCCTGCACCACCGCCGGCGACAGCGCGTCCACCTTGCCTGCCGCAATCGTCGGGTTGTACAACAAAGGAGGATTCCCCAGCCCGTCGAAGCTGATCGTGGCCTGCCGGATGCGTTCGTAGAACATCCCGCCGCCGGCGCGGATCGACATCTTCCCATCGCCCGCCGGGTCCCACGCAATCCCAAATCGCGGGCCCCAGTTGTTGAACCGGTGCTTCACGAAACCCTTCGGCACGCCGTTCTGGTTCTCTTCAATCATCCCGTTGAACGGATTGCCACCAATGATGCTCCCAAACCGCAGCCCCGCCGTCGTGTCCAGCCGCGCCGCTTCGGCCGGCTTATACAACCGCGGATCAAAGTAGTTCTGCAGGTATTGTCCGTGCGAATAGGTCGGCCCGTAGAACAGCCAGCGCATCCCGTATTCCACCGTTAACTTCCGGTTCACCTTCCACGTATCCTGCACAAAAGCCTCCGCCCCGTAGAAACGGAAGGACCCGAAAAACCGCCCGTTCGATTGCGTCACAGACGTGTAATTCCCCAGCAACATATTCGCGAACGTGTTGCCCGTGTCCAACGGATTGTCCGTCGACGATCCGAAATTGAAGTTCGGCGACTCCGTCCACGACGGCTGCTGCCCGTTGTCATTCCGGTTCCAGAAAAAGCCCGTCTTCAACGTGTGCTTCCCCATCACCTTCGTGAAGTTGTCGGTGAACGAGAATGTCTTCGCCTCGCTCAACCAGCCGCTCGAAAACGCGCCAAACGCGCAGTTCCCGATCCCGCAGTTAAACCGCGGATAACGGTTGCGCAGGTTCGATGCTGGATACGGCTCCTGGAACGTGAAGCCCAGAGCCTTGGCATCGTAATTCGCCTGCGGCGTGTCGCCCGTAATGTCGACAATCTGCGTCAAATGGTTGTAAGTGAAAATCGCTTCGTTCGTCGTCGTCGGCGACAACACATTGATCATGTTCCAGCTCCAAGACGATCCCGGCTTCGCCCGGAACTGCGGCGCCACCGGATACGGCGTCGTCGCAAAAATCCCCAGCAAATTCGTCTCGTTCTGCGCGTCGTCCGCCCAGCGGAAGAAGAAGTTCGCCTTCGGGCTGATCGCCCAGTCGTAACGCAACACCTTCGCGTCTTTGTTGAACCCATACGAGTTCTGGAACGGCAACCGCACCTGCTCCGGCAGGTTCGGCGTCGGCGACGCGCTCGCCCGGTTCGGCAACGCCAACAGCTTCAAAAACCCGCCCGCGTTCCGCGACCATTCCGCCTGCGGAATCTGATTGTTGATGTACGGATCCCCACCAATGATGCGCCCACCGGCGCCGCGCACCAGCGTCCCCGGCTTGAACACCTGCCCGTTCCGGAAGTTCGTCGGCTGGTTATTTCCGTCCAGAATAAAACCCGTCCGGTACAAACCGCTCAGATCACCCGTCAGCGTCGCCGCGCTCGGAATGTCCACGAACGTGTTGCCCAACGGCCGCACCGCCCGCGTCCCTTCATAGTTGAAGAAGAAGAACATCTTCTTGTCCTTCTTGGTCGACAGCCCCGGCAAAAACTCCACCGGCCCGCTCAAGTTCCCGCCGTACTGGTTAAACCGCAGCTTGGCCGTCTTCCCCGTTGTGTCGAACGGGAACCGCGCGTCCAGCGCATTGTTCCGCATAAATTCATACAGCGTCCCGTGATACTGCGTCCCGCCGCTCTTCGTGTTGATCGAAATCATCACACCAGGGTTCCGGCCGAACTCGGCGTTGAACGTCGACGTCTGCACCTTGAACTCGCTCACCGCATCGAGCGATATCTGCGTGTACTGCCCGTCATTGGCACCGACATCGGTGTTAATCGACCCATCCAGGTACACGTTATTCATCGACCCACGCAACCCGTTCACGTTAAACGCATCCGTATTATTGAACGCCAACCGGAAATCGGATTTATCATTCGACACAATCCCCGGCAGCGTCTTGATCAGCGACTGAAAGTCGCGCCCGTTCAGCGCCAACTGCGTCACCTGACGCGCGTCAATCACGAACGACTTCTGCGCCGTCGACGTCTCCACCAGCGGAACCGTCGCCTCCACCAGCACCGAATCCGACGTCGTTCCCACCTGCATCGTAATCACCCCCAGGTTCAACGCCTGGTTCTGATCCACCACGATTTCCCGCCGCTCCAACGGCTTGAATCCCGTCACTTCCATCTTCACCGTGTACTTACCCGGCAACAACGGCCGCAGCGAAAACGTTCCGTCGATCCCCGACGTCGTCTCACGCGCGACAATCTGCTTCCCTTCGTCCAGCGCCACCACCTTCGCGTTGGGAATCGCCGCGTTCGAAGGGTCCGTGATGGTTCCTTGGATCGTACTGGTTTGCGCTAACAAACCAAGTCCGCTGAGACAAGCCAGCAGCAGTAGCTGGGCACCCGGTAGACAACGAGGTAGGGGTCGAGACAGAAGCATTTCCTATCGAGCATGCTGGGGTTAGCCCAGGTACGCAAGGAACATGGGGTTCCCAGTAATGTTAATCTTCTAAGACGCAGATAACACAGGGGTGTTAATTGTCCGAATGAGTGCCACCAAGGATCGCGTTAATCCACAAACCGAGTTCTCCGCCGAACTCGACCACCTGTTGGAAACAGTGCTGGGTCGCAAAACCAACCAGGGCCTCATCCTTGGCTACCTCGGCCAACTCTACCTCAGCGGCGAAGCGTCCGCCAAAGAACTCGCCATCGCCGTCGATGCCCTCGGCCGCGGTCCCGACTTCGACCCCAAACGCGAAGCCATCGTCCGAGTCGAAATCCACAAACTCCGCCGTACACTGAAGGCCTACTACGCCGGCCCCGGCCTCGATCGCCCCACCCGCATCGGCCTCGCCCTCGGCAAATACGCCATCACTGTCGAACAAGCCGACGCCCCGCCACCGGCCACCCCGCTCGAAGTCGTCATCCCTCCCCCCGCCACCCCGCCCACCACCCACACCAAGCCCCTCCTCTGGGTGCTGCTCGCCGTCGCCGTCCTCTTCGCCATCGCCAATACCGCCCGCTCCACCGCCCAGCCCCCCGCAACGGCCGCCGCCCCGCCACCCGTTCCCGTCGCCACCCCAACCAACTCCATCCGCATCCTCGCCGGCTCCCCCGATCGCCACTACGTCGACTCCCTCGGCCACGAATGGCTCGGCGATCGCTTCTTCACCGGCGGCCGCGCCGTCGACACCCCCTCCGCCTGGATCCACAACACCCCCGACCAGGTCATCTACAAAGGCCATCGAGAAGGTGACTTCCTCTACGAAATCCCGCTACCCCCCGGCGACTACGAAGTTCGCATCCACTTCGCCGAAACCCTCTACGGCAAGGACACTCTCAACGGCGGCGGCGAAGCCAGCCGCCTCTTTCAGGTCCTGCTAAACGGTAAGGTGGCCGTCTCCCACATGGACGTCATCCTCCACGCCGGCGGATCCAACATGGCCCTCATGAAAGCCTTCCCCGGCCAGCATCCCGAAGCCGACGGCAAACTCCGCATCCGCTTCGAATCCAACTCCAACGACAAAGCCTTCGTCAACGCCATCGAAATCGTCCCCGGCCTCAAGGACAAACTGCTCCCCTTCCGCCTCGCCGTCGGCGCGCCCACCTCCCACGTCGACGCCAAAGGCCGCATCTGGATGCCGGACCGCTACGTCAGCGGCGGCCGCACCGTCGAGCGCCTGAAGCCCGTCCAGGCCGAAGTCCCCGAACTCTTCCGCTACGAACGTTTCGGACGGTTCGAATACAACCTCCCCGCCGTCCCCGGCCACCAGTACCAACTCAACGTTTGGGGCGCCGAACAGTACTTCGGCGTCCACACCCCAGCCGGCCCCAAGCCGCGCCGCGTCTTCGACATCTTCTCCAACGGCGTCGCCCTCGCCCGCGACGTATCGTTAGCCGACATCGCCGGCGGCCCCGTCAAAGCCGCCCACAAATCTTTCAGCCATCTCACGCCCGACGCTCAGGGCAACATCCGCGTCCTCTTCGCCCCGACGGAAAACTACGCCGCCATCAACGCCCTTGAATTAATAGACGAAGGCCCCACCACCCGCCTCCATTAAATTGGTGCCAGGCACCAATTTAATCTTTCCAACGGACACGTTCACATTCCCGGTGACCGCTCACCGGGCAGCCGGCACCGGAACACAAATCCCACGCCATTCCGCGTAAAGGGACAGCCCGCGGGGAAAACTGCGCCTCAACGGCAGCAAAGTTCGCAAAAAATGAAAAGCGGAAAGGAGAGTAGGAAACGTAGCCGTTATCCGCATTCCCACCCCCCTCAGCTTCAGCTGGTGGCCACCGTGCTCGATGAGCAGGTCGAGATCAAGAACGGGGAGAGGTCGCTTCATCCTTCGTCCGGATCTTCATGGTTCCGCTCACGCGCCAGGTTGCATGCTGAGCGTCTGCGGACGCCGAACTCGGCACCGAAATTTCCAGACCCTGGAATTCGTAGGTGATCTCCGCTCCACGTCCGGTGAGCTTATCGTAGAGGCCGATCGCTAGATCAGGCCAGGATTGTGTATCAGGGGCAGCTTGTGACATACCATCCTGATCCCGCAAGACGGTCGCCTGGCGCAAAGAATTTTCCTGCGAAATGAAAGCCCCTACGCCCGCCCGGCAAACTCCCCGGTCTCGGTCGAAATCTTGATCTTCTCTCCCTGCTTGATAAACAGCGGGACCTGCACTTCCAACCCCGTCTCCACCGTCGCCGGCTTCGTCACGCTTCCGCTCGACGAATTCCCCTTCACGCCCGGCTCCGTATAGGTCACGTCCAACTCAACAAACTGCGGCAACTCCAGCCCGATCGGATTGCCGTTATACTTCTGCATCTCGATCAGCGACCCTTCCTTCAAGTAATCGAGCGCCCGCCCAATCACGTTCCCTGGCAGCGTCAGCGTCTCAAAGCTCTCCTGATCCAGAAAGTGCGACCCGTCCCCATCGCTGTACAGATAGGAAGCCGCCACCATCACCAAATCGGGCTCTTTAAACTTCTCGCCAGCCTTGAAGGTCTTCTCAAAAACCGCGCTCGTCAGCAGGTTCCGGACCTTCAGACGCACCAGCGTCTGCCCGCCCCGCGCCGTCGGCGAACTGATATCCGCCTCCAGACAAATATACGGGACATTTTCCAACTCAAATAAAGTGCGACGTTTCACGTCAATTGCGTCAATCAGGGATGCCATGAATTCCTAAAAGCTATTATACGACCCCAAACCGCCGATCTCTCCCCAGCGATATCATCGAAACGAATGAAATTTGCTGCCGCCTTGTTACTGTCCCTCGCCCTGCAAGCCACCGATTTCTACGTCTCCCCCAATGGCGCCGACACCAATCCCGGCACCCGCGCCAAACCCTTCGCCACTCTCCTCCGCGCCCGCGATGCCGTCCGCGCCGCCAACCCCGCCAATGGCGCCACCGTCTTCCTCGCCCACGGCGATTACCCCATCTCCGCCACCCTCGAATTCACCGCGGCCGACTCCGGTTCCCCCGCCAACCCCGTCACCTACCGTGCCCTCCCCGCCGCCACCCCACGCCTCACCGGCGGCGTCCCCATCCGCAACTTCAAGCCCTTCAAAGGCGCAATCCAAATCGCCAACCTCCCCGCCCAAGGCATCACAAACTACGGCGCCCTCTCCCGCCGCGGACACGGCCAGCCCGCCTCCCCCGCCGCCCTCGAACTCTTCTTCCAGAATCAACCCATGCCCCTCGCTCGCTGGCCAAACCGCGGCTGGGCTCACCTCGGCGACACGACAAAGTAGCAGTTCACCTACACCGCCAACCGTCCCGCCCGCTGGCGCAATGCCCCCGGCGCCTGGCTCCACGGCTACTGGAACGTCGACTGTTCAGACTCCTACCTCCCCCTCGCCTCTATCGATCCCGCCACCCAAACCATCCACCCCCAATCCCCTCAAAGCTTCTTCGGCTACAAGGCCGGCCAACGCTGGCGCGCCCTCAACCTCCTCGAAGAACTCGACGAACCCGGCGAATGGTACCTCGACCGCGCCACCGGCAATCTCTACTTCTGGCCCCCCGCCCCCCTCACCCCCGGCACCACCGTCGCGTCCCTCCTCGCAACCCCGATTCTCTCGCTAACCAACGCCGCCAACATCCGCTTCCAAGGCCTCACGCTCGCACACACCCGCGCCGACGCCGTCACCATCACCGGCGGCGCCAACGTCGTCTTCGCCCACTGCCACCTTCGCAACATCGGCAACCGCGCCCTCGTCGTCCAAGGCGGCGCCAGCCACGGCATCGAAGACTCCGAAGTCGCCTATACCGGCGATGGCGCCATCGAACTCGAAGGCGGAGATCGCCCCTCCCTCACCCCCGCCAACCACTTCGCCCGCCGCAATCACATCCACCACTTCGGCCGCTGGACCCGCACCTACACCGCCGCCGTCTACATGAAAGGCGTTGGCAACCGCGTCTCCGGCAACACCATCCACCACTCGCCCCACCTCGCCATTCTCCTCGCCGGCAACGAACACAGCATCGACCACAACGACATCCACACCGTCGCTATGGAGACCCACGACGTCGGTGCCTTCTACATGGGCCGCGATTGGACCCAGCGCGGCAACCACGTCGACGCCAACTACTTCCACAACATCGGCCACTCCGACGTCAACGCCATCTATCTCGACGACTTCACCAGCGGCACCCTGGTCACCAACAACGTCGTCGAACGCTCCCACCGCGGCGTCCTCATCGGCGGCGGCCACGACAACATCATCCGCTCCAACCGCTTCATCGCCTGCGACATGGCCATCCACTTCGATGCCCGTGGCCGCTCCTGGGCCAAGTCCTGGTTCGACGGCCGCGACACCACCCTCCTCACCGGCCTCAAAGCCGTCCCCGTCGATCAGGAACCCTGGCGCACCCGCTACCCCGAACTCCTCACCGTCACCAACGGCGATCCCGCCTACCCCAAAGGCAACCGCCTGGAAAACAACACCGCCCACGCCAGCCCCCTCTGGGTTTTCTACAAGGACGATCTCACCGCCGCCGACATCGCCCAAACCGGCAACCAAATCCGTCCCGAAGCCACCCCCATCCGGCCCGAATGGGTCACCGGCATGGGCCTGCCCAACCAAACCTCAGTCATCGAAGAGCGCCTCAAGAAGATCAGCCCCACCCAAGCCCGCCTCACCCTCACCAACCGCGGCCTCGCCCCAGCCTCCGGCATCTACGACATCTGGGCCGACCCGTCTGCCGCCGTCTCCCCAGCCTCCGTCCCATTCACCCTCAAGCCCGGCGAATCCAAGGAGACCACCATTCAGATCCAAGCCAACGGCCCCATCCGCCTCGGTGCCGGATCCCGCGGCGAAACGTTCTCCCCCGCCGGCCTCAACCTCCTAAACTTTTAGTTGACAACCCGCCGGAAACAGGGCACACTCCTAATTGTTTAGGACACCATGCCCAGCAAAAAACCCAGTCCCACCCTCACCCCGCTCGAACTGGAGATCATGAAGGTTCTCTGGGACTTGGGCTCCGGCAACGTCCAGGCCGTGCGCGACGCGCTCCCCGGCGAAAAGCTCGCCTATACAACCGTCCAAACCATGCTCAACGTCCTGCAAACCAAGGGCAAGGCGAAGCGCGTGTTGAAGGATCGCTCCTACATCTACCGCCCCGCCGTTTCCCGCGTCCAGGCCCAATCTTCTACCATCCGCGACCTGATTGACCGCATGTTCGGCGGCTCCGCCGAAGCCCTCGTTATGGGACTGCTCGATACCAAACAGATTACGCCCGCCAAACTCGCCGAACTACAGAAGAAGGTGGAAGGGGCAAAGCCGTGAACGACATCATCTGGAAGCTCCTCGTCAACGCCGCCTGGCAGATTCCCCTCTGCGGCGCCGCCGCCTGGTGCGCGGCCCGCCTCCTCCGCCGATGGCCCGCCGTGTGGGCGGTAGCCGTGTGGCGCATCGCCATCACTCTCGCCGCGCTCTTGCCGCTTTTGGCCGCCCTGCCGATTCCTGTACCCGAAGGCAGCGGCTTCCGGATTCCCGTCTCCGCCATCCAAGCCGCCGCAATCCCAGGCCCGGCGCCCTTGCCGGGAACCTCTTGGCTCGCCCTCGCCTATCTTGCCTTCGTGGCAACAAAAGCCATTCGCCTCCTCCGCCAGCACCGCGCCCTCCGCAAACTCACGGAAGAAACCGTCTCCACCCCAGTCGCCTTCGGCTGGCGAAGCCCGCAAGTCATACTGCCCGCGCGCTTCACGGCACAAGCCCCGGAACTGGCCAAACAAGCCGCGCTCGCCCACGAAACCACCCACGTCCGCAACGGCGATTTCGCCCACAATCTAGTCCTGGAATTCCTGACAATTCCCATCTCCTTCCACCCCGCGCTCCTCTGGATGAAGCGCCAAACCGCCAACGCCGTCGAGTTGCGTTGCGACGAAGATGCGGCCAGGGAAACCGGCAGCGCCAGGGAGTATGCGCTCGGGCTGATCGAAGCCGCGCGCATCCTCGGCACGCCTCCCTCTCCCCGCTTAACCGCCAGTTTCTTCGATCACAATTCGTTTGAGGAGCGAATCATGAATCTCACCCAGCCCAAGTCCCAGCCCCGCCGCCACGCCCGTCTCTTCGCCGTGGCCACGCTCGCCGCCGCCGGCCTCCTGATCGCCGGCGTCTCCACCACCTTCGCCGCCCAGCAAAATGGTAAGGTCTACAAGGTCGGTGAAGACGGCGTCAAGGCGCCCAAAGTCCTCCACAAATCCGAGCCCAAGTACCCCGAGTCGGCCACCGCCACCGGAACCTCTGTGCTCTCGCTCGAAATCTCTCCCGAAGGCAAAGCCGAAAACGTCGTCGTCAAACGCAGCCTCGAACCCGCCTTCGACCAAGCCGCCATCGACTCCGTCAAAACCTGGACCTTCGCCCCCGCCACCAAAGACGGCCAGCCCGTCCGCGTCACCGCCACCATCGAAGTGAACTTCAAGCGGCAGTAACCAGTCACTGCAAGAACCGCGGAGCCGGCCCGCAAGGATTTTTCCGCCGGCCGGGGAAGGATTTCCTTTCGAGCCTCGTCAATAGCAACATCATGAAAGTGCTCAGTTCCTGGTGGCTGGATGTGAAACTTGGCGTCCGGATGCTCGTCAAGTTCCCCGGCCTTGCACTCGCCGGGATAGCCGGGATCGCTGTCGCTGTCGCCATTGCGGCCGGAGCGTTTAGCCTAATCGACGGCAACTTCCTGACATCATCGGTTCCCCTCGAGGAAGGCGACCGGCTTGTCGCCATTGAACTCTGGGACTCGGCGGCAAGTAGACCGGAAACGCGGCTGCTGCGCGAGTTCCAACTCTGGCGTGCGCAACTGAAATCCATTCAGGAGATCAGTGCGTTCCGGGTCACAAACCCCAATCTGTTTGGTCCCGGCACACAACCGGAAAGCGTCCGCGTTGCTGTCATGAGCGCTTCTGGATTTCGCGTCGCCAGGGTCCGCCCGCTAATCGGACGGCACCTCGAAGAAACAGACGAACGCGACGGCGCGGCACCCGTGGCCGTCATTGGGGAAAGCGTCTGGCGGGATCGCTTCGCAAGCGATCCCGCCATTCTCGGACGCACCATACAGTTCGGCGCCACTCCGCACACCATCATCGGTGTCATGCCGAAGGGCTTCGCCTTCCCCGTGCACGACAACTTCTGGGTACCTCTTCGGACGGACTCTGCCGCTGTCGAACCGTTGACCGGTCCGTCCCTGACGGTCTTCGGCCGGCTCGCCCCGGGCGTTACGCTCGCTGCCGCGCAGGCCGAATTAACAGCAGTGGGTCAGCGCGACGCGCTCGCGCATCCAGGGATCTACGCGGCCCTTGGGCCTCAGGTCACCCCATACCCCCGGCCCTTCGCCGGCATCCACGGCAGCATGGATGTGACCGGCCTGCTCGCGATGCAAGGAATCTTCATCGCGCTTCTCGTACTCGTCAGTCTGAACGTCACAATTCTCGTGTATACACGCACGGCGATGCGGCAAGCGGAGATCAGCCTCCGCACCGCCCTCGGCGCAAGCCGGGGACGCATTGTCGCGCAACTGTTCCTGGAGGCACTCGTGCTCTCAACGGTGGCGGCCATCGCGGGCGTCGCCCTCGCCGCCGTTGGGTTGCAATGGATCGCGGCCGCCACTCTCCCCGTTGCCTCCAAACTGCCCTTCTGGGTGTCGTTCCGGCTCTCGCCTAAGTCCGTCTGTTACGCCGCCGGACTCTCAATCCTCGCGGCGACAATCGTCGGAATTCTGCCCGCGCTCCAGGCAACCAGGGGAACCCTCCAAACCGGTTTTCGAATTGTCGAGGCAGGTGGTCTGAGACTGGGAAGGATCTGGACCGCCCTGATCGTCGCCCAGGTCGGTTTCGCCGTAGCCCTTTTGCCCCCTGCCCTCTCCAGCACCTGGAACGACGCGCGAGACGGCTTCGCGGGCCTCGGCTTTCCGGCCGGCCAATTTCTTTCAGCGCAACTGGGCATGGACGTAGTGCCCGGAACAGGTACCGCCCCGCGCTTTGCGGCCCGCCAAATGGAACTGCTCCGCCGCCTGGAAGCGGAGCCCCAGGCCGCCCACGTAACGTTCTCGATGTATCATCCCGGCAACGAAGGCGGCGGCCGGATAGAGACGGAAAATGTCGCCGGAATCCCATCGGAAACAGATGTCCGCGAGGTGCGGGTGAACCGGGTCGCTGTCAACTTCTTCTCCACCTTTGAGGTACCAGTCCTGGCGGGCCGTTCGTTTGAACAGGGAGACGTAGCTCCCGTCTCCACGGACCAGCACCACACGAATGAAGAGCAGCCTGGGAGCCATGCTGTCGTCGTCAACCACCGCTTGGCCCAACAGCTGTTCAACGGCAATGCCCTCGGCCGGCGCATCCGGTACGCAAGGAGGAATCGGGGATCGATGGCGCCGTCCGCGCAGCCGCCGCAATGGCACGAGATCGTCGGCGTCGTCCCGGATTTCCCCACCGGTGCCAGTCCCGGCATGCGCGACGGAGAGCAACTCAAGGTCTATCACGCAGTCGCACCCGGTCAGGTGCAGCCAGTCGCCATTGCCATTCGAATGCGGGGAGATGCGGCGTCCAGTTTGACCGAACGCCTGCGGTCGATCACAGCGGCCGTCCACCCCGACATCTACCTCCGCGACGTCCGAACCCTCGATGAGGTCATGCGCGGCGAGCAGTGGATCAGCCGCATGACCGCGGCTACCTTCGCCGCCATCACCGTCAGCGTCTTGCTGCTCTCCGCCGCCGGCATCTACGCGCTGACGGCATTCACCGTCGCCCAACGCAGAAAGGAGATCGGGATCCGTCTCGCCTTGGGAGCCGGCTGGACACAGATCGTCGCCAGCATCTTCTCGCGGGCGCTCCTGCAACTCGCCGCCGGTGCGGCACTCGGCGCCGCCTTGGGCCTGGTGTTGGAAATGGCCTCCGGCGGCGTCCTCTTGCGCGGCAACGCGGCCGTTGTCATACCCGCCGTATCGTTCGTCATCTTGACAGTCGGACTGCTGGCCGCGCTCGGACCCACACGCAGGAGCCTCCGGATCGACCCCACCGAAGCATTGCGCGAACAATAGCGAATGACCGGCGGGTTCCCGGCCGCTCTCCCAATCGCCAGCATCCTCTTCCCCTTCGCGCTCGCCAGCAGGGATGTCCAACCCGTCCAAGTCGCCGCTACGATCGAAGTGAACCGCAAGCGTCAGTCGGGCGACGCGCGTGCAGGATTACAGGCATGGGCGGATACATAGTCCCGCCCACACGTCCCCGCACTGCGCCTTCACACCACCGCTCGACGCCCGCCCCCCCTCAACCCGCCCGTCGCTTCTCCCGTTCCATCAGCGTCTCGTGCAACAACGACTTGATATAGGTCTGATACGGCAAGCCCTTCCGCTCCGCCTGCTTCCGGGCCAACGCCAAATCCGCCTCCGGAATTCGCAACGAAACCACCGGCGCCGCCTTCTTCTCCGACGCCGCAATCCGGTCCAACAGTGCCGATCGCGTCATCACCTTCGCCTCGCCCTTCTCAGCAGCGCCAGCCAACTCCACTCCATGCGCCGCGCGGTTCTTGAACCACCAGGCAGCCTCTTCGGCCTCCGAAGAAAACACAGGCACCATCGGTCTATTTTGCTTCTTCATTTATGCCCTCTCAGGAACGCTTTCCGGTCGGCAACGGTGGCCCGAAATGCCGTAATTGCACGTACCCTTCCATCACGAATCGTCCAGGCTACGGTGAGTACCCGCCCAAAATTCGTAATGCCGACTGACCGATACCGCTCTTCGCCGTTCACCATCTCAAATCGCAAGTCCAGCGGCTCACTCAGTATCAGTTCTTCGAACTCACCGGGAACGACTTTGTGAACGGCCAGATGCGCAACATTCTCATCGTCCCAATCGAATTCAATCTCGTGGGCCACTGCTCAACAGTGTAGCGCAACGTATATACGCGAGAGGTTGTGGTCTACCCCAACCGCACCGGATTCACCAGCTTCCTTCTCAACTTCGCCCCCGCCTCAAACTCCCCTCGCAACTCCCCATCGGCAAGATGCGCCCGCATCCCCTCCAACCGCTCAATCATAGAAACCAACGCCGCATCCACCGACGAAGAATTCGTCGCCAGAATATCATTCCACATATCGAACTGGCTCAACGCCAGCCGCGTCATATCAATCAACCCAGGCCCGCCCGCCCGCAACTGCTCATCCCGGTCCAACCCCGCCCCCACCGTACACCCCAGCGCCGTCGCCACCAACTGCGGCAAATGCGAAGTCAACGCCACCGTCCGGTCATGCTCCTCCGGCCCCAGTACCAACACGTTCGAACCAATCTTCCGCACCCAATCCACAAACGGATGCTCCATCGCACGAGTCAAAACCCAAGTCCGCCCGCGAAACAACCCGCCATCAGCACTAGCCGCCCCGCGAGACTCCTTCCCCGCCATCGGATGCCCGCCCAGAAACTGCGAAGCCGGCAGCAACTTCGAAGCCGCCGAGCAAATCAACGCCTTCGTACTCCCCGCGTCCGTCACCAAAGTCGACGGCCCCAGATGCGGCGCCATCTCCTCAATCATCGAAACAATCCGCCCAATCGGCTGCGCCAACAGAACTAGATCCGCAGAACCAGCCGCCTCCGCCAGCGTCATCTCGCCGTCAATAATCCCGTGCGCCAATGCCTCCGCAATCGTCCGTGGCGAACTCACGCCATAGATCCGGCCTTCAAATCCAGCCTGCCGCAGCGCCAGCGCAAAGCTCCCGCCAATCAGCCCCACGCCGGCAATGGCAACCGTCTTCATCCCGCGATCGACCGCCCCACCGCCGAAGCAATCAGCCGCAGCTGCCCCATCAATTCCGCAAATTGCTCAGGGAACAACGACTGCGCCCCATCGCTCAACGCGTGGTCCGGATCGTGGTGGACTTCAATAATCAGCCCATCCCCGCCCGCCGCCACCGTCGCCCGCGCCATCGCCGGCACCAGCGTCCGCTTGCCCACGCCGTGCGACGGATCCCCAATCACCGGCAGATGCGTCAACTGCTTCAACACCGGAATCGCCGAAATGTCCATCGTGTTCCGCGTCGCCGTCTCAAACGTACGAATCCCGCGCTCACACAAAATCACCTGATAATTGCCGCCCGACATGATGTACTCAGCCGACAACAGCAGCTCTTCAATCGTCGCCGCAATGCCCCGCTTCAGCAGCACCGGCTTCCGCGCCAGCCCCAAATCCCGAAGCAAATTGAAGTTCTGCATGTTCCGCGCCCCGACCTGCAAAATGTCGGAGTACTCGCTCAACAGCGCAATCTGCGATCGGTCCATCACTTCGCTCACAACCAGCAACCCGTTCCGGTCAGCCGCCGCGCGCAGAACTTTCAAACCCGCCTCGCCCATCCCCTGAAAGCTGTAGGGAGAGGAGCGCGGCTTAAACGCACCGCCACGAATCACCTTCGCCCCAGCCTTCGCGACGAGGGAAGCGGTAATCTCAATCTGCTCCTCGCTCTCCACACTACAAGGCCCGGCCATGACGATCACCTCAGGCCCGCCCATCTTGACGTTCCCGATCTCGATCACCGTCCCATGCGGCCGGAAGCGCTTGTTCGCCAGCTTGTACGGCGACACAATCCGGTGGCATTCCTGCACGCCTTCCAGCACTTCAAACTCCGCCGGGTCAAACGTCTCCAGCGGCCCCACGCCGCCCAGAACCGTATGCGTCACGCCCGTCGAACGATGAACCGTGAAGCCCATCATCACCAATCGGTCGATCACATTCTGCACCTGGGATTCCGGTGCCCCCTCTTGCATCACGACTAGCATTGCCTACTTCGCCCCCATTCGCGTCCGTTGCAAAGTGCGCATCTCATCGATGATGCGTTCAAAAATCCGGCGTACCGAGTCGTCCGGAATCGGCCCGCCATTGGCGGCCATAATATTCGCGTAGACCATGTCCTCGCGCTTCGGCTCATAGACCGGCATGTCCATGTTGGCCTTCACCGCGCCAATCCGTTCCACAACGCGGCTGCGTTCGTTCAACAGCGCCACCAGCCGCCGGTCAATGCCGTCGATCTCTTCGCGGCACGCCGCCAGCGTCCCTTTCGCCTCGTCCAGCGTCATCTCGCTCTGCCTTGCAACGCCCCAGTCTTCAACTCGCGCGTCAGCTCTTCCAATTTCGTTTCCATCTCGGGAGTCCCCGCGTACTTTTCTATCACGCGGACCAACGCGCTGCCTACCACCACGCCATCCGCCAACCGGCCCACGGCCTCGGCATCGGCGGCCTTGGCAATGCCAAACCCAACAGCCAGCGGCAAATCCGTGTGCGCCCGCATAGCGGTCACAAGCGGCAACGCCTGCGCCGAAAGCTGCTGCTGCTCACCGGTCACACCGGTGCGGCTGACCAGATAAACAAACCCCGACGAATACCGGCCCACCAGCGCCAGCCGCTCCGGAGTACTCGTAGGAGCAGCCAAAAACACCGTGTCCAACCCCGCCTCGCGGATCGTCTTCACGTAAGGCTCGGCCTCTTCCACACTGGCATCGGTCATCAAAACGCCATCGACGCCCGCAGCCTTGGCATCAACAGCCAGCTTCGCGAAGCCATACTTCATAAGCGGATTCAGATACGAGAACAGCAGAATGGGAACCTCGGAATGTTCCCGAATCTTCGCCGCGCAATCCAGCACGCCGCGCAGCGTGGCGCCATTCGCGATAGCGCGTTCCGCGCCGCGCATGATTACCGGGCCATCGGCAATCGGATCGGAGAACGGAACACCCAGCTCAATGATGTCGGCCCCGCCGCGTTCCAGCGCCGCCACCAGCCGAACGGTATCATCGAGCGACGGATCCCCGGCTGTGATGTAGGCGACCAGCGCCGGTTCATTCTTCGCGCGCAGTTCGGCAAACCGGCGGCCAATTCGTGTGTTACTCATCCATGTCCCTTACGTTCTCTAGAAGCATATCAATCCCTCCCCCAATTCCACCGGTAGCACGCCCGCAAGCCCCGGCCGAGCCGCGGGCTCAGCCAAGTCAGACCATCGACCCACAACCCCGCCACACAGCCGCGGCCCACGATGACAACGCGGAATCGCAACGCCAACCCAGCAGAACAATCCTCGCGGCGGCACCCGTTACCGGGCGCCCGGCCCAACGACTACTCATCCAAATCCTTCAGATTCTCGCGATAAATATCGATATCCTTATCGCCGCGCCCGGACAGGTTCACAAGGAAAACTTTGCCCTTCTCCGCCGGAGCCCGCCGGATCGCCTCCGCCATCGCGTGCGACGACTCCAAGGCTGGAATGATCCCCTCGGTCCGCGACAACGTCACCGCCGCCGCCAGCGCCGAAGCGTCCGAACAGTTCACATACGTCGCTCGGCCCTCATCGGCCAAATTCGCATGTTCCGGCCCAATCATGGCATAATCCAACCCCGCCGACACCGAGTGCGTCAACGCAATCTGCCCATCCGCGTTCTGCAGAACATAGCTATAGCAGCCCTGCAACACGCCCGGCGAACCACCGGCAAACCGCGCCGCATGCTCACCCAACGTCAGGTTCCGCCCGCCGGCTTCCACGCCGACCAACTCCACACCCGTATCGCCAATAAACTCGTGGAACATGCCAATCGCGTTCGATCCGCCGCCAACACACGCAAACACCGTGTCCGGCAACTTACCCTCGCGCTCCAAAAACTGCGCCCGCGCCTCTTTCCCGATCACGCTGTGAAAGTCGCGAACCATCATCGGATAAGGATGTGACCCCAAAGCCGAGCCCAACAGGTAATGAGTGTTTTCAACATTGGTAACCCAATCGCGCATCGCCTCGGAAATGGCGTCCTTCAGCGTCCGCGAACCGTTCGTCACGCCCACAACCTTCGCGCCCAGCAGCCGCATCCGGAACACATTCAGCCGCTGCCGCCGCATGTCTTCCTCGCCCATGTAGACAGTGCAGTCCATGCCAAACAGGGCGCAAACGGTGGCCGTCGCAACGCCGTGCTGCCCCGCGCCCGTCTCGGCGATCACGCGATGCTTCCCCATCCGCCGCGCCAGCAGAATCTGCCCCAGACAGTTGTTGATCTTGTGCGCACCCGTGTGCAGCAGGTCCTCGCGCTTGATGTAGATCCGCGCCCCGCCCAGGTTCTCCGAAAGCCGTTTCGCTTCCCACAACGCCGTCGGCCGGCCCGCATAGTTGTGCATCAGGTCAGCGAGTTCTTTATGGAACGCCGGGTCCTGCCGCGCCACTTCGTAGGCTTTTTCCAACTCTTCCAACGGTGCCATCAGCACCTCGGGCACAAACCGCCCGCCATAGGGCCCGAAGTGCCCGCCCTTATCCGGTTGCGATGTCGTAATCATACTGAGTGCGCCGCCGCGATAAATCGCGCCATGCGGCCATGGTCCTTCTTTCCAGGTGCGGATTCCAATCGCGAACACGCATCCACACCCCATGGATGCGCCACCGCGATGGCCTGCCGTACATTACTTTCGTCCAACCCGCCCGCCAGCAATATCTTCCCCGACGCCCCGCGCGCCCGCGTCCAATCGAACGTGTGCCCGCTGCCGCCATACATCTCCGTCGGCGTGTCCAACAAAAACGCCTCCGCCGGAAACGCTTCCAACTGTTCCAATCCAAAGAAATCGTTCACCCGGAACGCCTTCCAAACCCTGACGTCCGGCGGCACGCCATCCGCGCCTTCGTCACCGTGCAACTGGGCCACATCCAGCCCCGCTTCCTTGACGATCGCGGTGATCGAAGCCGGCGCTTCATTCACAAAAACCCCGACTTTCAAAATCTCCGCCGGCACCCGCGAGGTAATCGCGGCGGCATCGGAGGCGGTGATATAGCGAGGGCTCTTCGGGTAAAAGTTAAATCCCAGGGCGCCAGCCCCGGCCTCCACCGCCGCCAGCGCGTCTTCCACACTGGTGATCCCGCAAACCTTCACGAGGGTCACGACCGCAACGCCTCCAGGGCGGCTGCCGGGTCAGCGGATTTCATCAAATGCTCCCCCACAAGGAACGCCTGGTAGCCGGCCGAGCGGAGGAGCTTCACGTCCTCGGCGGAGTGGATGCCGCTCTCGCTGACGGCCAGAATGCCGTCAGAAAAGCGTTCAGAAATGCGCAAAGATGTACCCAAATCGACGTGAAACGTGCGCAAATCGCGGTTATTTACGCCAATTATGGACGCTCCAGAGTCAAACGCCCGTTTGAATTCGTCCTCGTCATGGACCTCAACCAGGACATCGAGCCCGTAGCTTTCGGCCAGTTCCCGGAGCCGCCGCAGCTCGGCGGTTTCGAGGATCGCGGTGATCAGAAGGATGGCATCGGCGCCAAGTGCTGCCGCTTCAATGACGTGCAGCGGATCGATCGTGAAATCTTTGCGCAATGCCGGCAGCGCGACAGCCCCGCGCGCCGCTTGCAAATCCGGCCAGCCGCCCTGAAAGAATCGCTCATCGGTGAGGACGCTTAGCGCCGAAGCCCCTCCCTTTTCATACACTTGCGCGATCTTTACTGGATCGAAATCCGGGGACAGCAGCCCCTTCGAGGGCGATGCTTTTTTGATTTCAGAAATGATCGCCGGCCCGTTGGCGGCT
>CAMATG010000034.1 GCA_945860645.1 Candidatus Sulfopaludibacter sp. SbA3
TGCGGTCGCGGTAGGAGAAAGGGGGAAAGGGCATCAAGATACTCGGAGGATTAGAACTGTCTGGTCGTCGAACTGCGGGGCTTCGCCGACAAAGGCCTCCACTTCGGTGTAGAGGAACTGAACGATGTCTTTGACGGCGAGGTGGCAGCAGGCCTGGATGGCTTTGCCGAGACGGGCGCGGCCGTATTCCTGGCCCTCCTCGTTTTGGGCGTCGAGGATGCCGTCGGAGGTGAGGACGATGAGGTCGCCGGCCTGAAGATCGGCCGACATTTCGTCGTAGACGCGGGCTTGCAGGAGGCCGACGGGAACGCCTTCGGCATTGAGGTCGAGGAGCGTGTCGCCACGGCAGATGATGGGGGGCAGGCCGCCGGCGTTGGCGATGGTGAGCTTGCGCGCGGGGGCATCCCAGGACATGGCGAGCAGGGTGACGTATTGGGCTTCGGCGCGGCGCTCGGTGAGGGCGTTGTTGAGCGAGTGCAGGAGGTCCGCAGGGCGGCGGGGGCGGTGGCCGAGGGAACGGAGCAGGCCGCTGACGAGCGCGGCGTAGAGGGCGGCGGCGGGGCCTTTGCCGGAGGAGTCGCCGAAGACGATGGAGGCCTGGCCGTTGTCGTATTCGAAGAAGTCGAAGAGATCGCCGGTGATGTCGCGCGCGGGACGGAGGCCGACGGCGATGTCGAGCCCATCGATGGCGGGAGCTTCGCTGGGCAGGAGAAGAGATTGCAGCTTGCGAGCGGCTTGCAGATCCTTATCCATGCGCTGTTCGCGGGTGGCGATTTCCTCGTAGAGGCGCGCGTTTTCGATGGCGCTGGCGACCTGGGGAGCGAGCAGGGCGAGGGTACGCATGTGGTCGACCGAGTAGTAGTTCAGGCGCTGGCTTTCGAGGTCCATGACGCCGATGACGCGGTCGCGGAGCATGAGAGGGACGGCGACTTCACTGCGAAGATTGGGGTGGCTGGCGATGTAGCGGGGGTCGGCAAGGGTGTCTTCGACGCGCATGGGGCGGCGGAGGCGGGCGGCCGAGCCGGTGACGCCGATGCTGAGGGGGATCTCGTCCAGTTCGCGGCCGCCGCCCTGGGAGATGGCGATGCGCTTGCGGAGGACCTGTTTGGGTTCGTCGAGCAGCCAGATGGTGAACGAGTCGTAGTCCATCAGAGCGCGGACGCTTTCGGCGACGGTGCCGAGGAGTTCGTCGAGATCGAGGATGGAGCTGAAGCCCTGGGAGGTTTTGGAGAGGGTGCGGAGGGTGCGGTGCTGGAGGTCGACGCGGCGGTAGAGGCGGGCGTTGTCGATGGCTCCGGCGATGCGGGAGGCGATGAGGCGCATGAGGGCGACATCGTCGGCCGTGTAGGCGCCGATTTCGGTGGATTGGAAATCGATGACGCCGACGAGTTTGTCGCGGGCGATCATGGGGATGGCCATCTCGCAGCGGACGGCGTCCATGGCGTTCAGGTACGACTTTTCCTTGCGGACGTCGCGGACGAGCATGGGCTCGCGGGTTTCGGCGGCCTGGCCGGTGATGCCTTCGCCGAGGGGGATGAGCAGACGATCGACCAGCTCCTGGCGGTGGCCCATGGAGTAGCGGATGCGGAGGGCCTTGCGGCGATCGGAGTGGAGGAGAATGGCGAAGAGCTGCGCGGGGATGACGCGGGTGATGACCTTGGCGACGGCGGTGAGGAGGCGGTCGAGATCGAGTGTTTCCGAAGTGACGGCGGAGACTTCGAGGAGGTAATCGAGGAGCTCCGAGCGGTCGCGAAAGCGGCTGGTTTTGCGGCGGGGCTGGGTCATTGCGCCGCCGATTCCTGGACAATGCGAACGCTGGCGCTGGCGCCGATGCGGCTGGCGCCGGCGGTGATCATGGTGCGCGCGTCGGCAAGGGAGCGGATGCCGCCGGAGGCTTTGACGCCGAGGCCGGGGCCGACGGTTTGGCGCATGAGGGCGATGTCTTTGGCCGTTGCGCCGCCTTTGGAGAAGCCGGTGGAGGTCTTGACGAAATCGGCACCGGCGGCGACGCAGAGCTTGCAGGCGGTGACCTTCTGCGCGTCGTTCAACAGGCAGGTTTCGAGGATGGCTTTGAGGATGGCTCCGCCACGATGGCAGGCCTCGGCAACGGCGCGGATATCCTTTTCAACGGCGAGATCTTCACCGGCGCGGAGGAGGCCGATGGCGAGAACCATATCCACTTCGGTGGCGCCGTTGCGGATGGTTTCCTCCGTTTCGAAGACCTTGGCGGCGGTGGACATGGCGCCCAGCGGGAAGCCGATGACGGTGCAGGTTTTGACCGAGGTTCCTTTAAGTTCGCGGGCGACGAGCGGGACCCAGCTGGAGTTCACGCAGACGCTGGCGAAGCCGTGGGTGCGGGCTTCGGCGCAGACCTGGAGGATCTCGGCGCGGGTAGCGTCGGGGCGGAGAAGCGTATGGTCGATCATGGCGGCCAGACGCTTGTCGGTGGGGCCGCTGGCGACGGGGGCGGCGCCGGCGGGGGCGTCGTAGCCGGAGGTGGCTGGCGCTGCGGGGGCGGTGGCCGCGGGCTTGCCCAGGCGGGCTACGAACTCATCGCCGATTCGCGCGACCAATAGATCCAGTTCAGCGTCGGTCACGCGCGGTTCCCCTTCGAGTTTTTCGTTTCAATGGCGGTAATTTTGTCGATGCGCGACTGGTGGCGGCCACCGCCCCAGGGCGTGGCGAACCAGGTGCGGACGACGTCTTCGAGTTGCGTTTCGGTGAGCATGCGGCCACCCAGGGTGAGCACGTTGGCGTGATTGTGTTCGCGGCTGTTGCGGGCGGAGGCTCGGTCGTAGCAGAGCGCGGCGCGGATGCCGGGGACTTTGTTGGCGACCATGGCGGAGCCGATGCCGGCGCCGTCGACCATGACGCCGGCGAAGGCGCGGCCTTCACTGACGGCCAGGGCGACTTTTTCGGCGAGGTCCGGATAGTCGGCTGAGCGTTCATCGAACGCGCCGACATCTTCGACGATGTAGCCCAGCGAGGCGACGACGGTTTTCATCAATTCCTTGGCGCGAAAGCCGCCGTGATCGGAACCCATGACTACCGTGCGGTGCGGTTCCTTGGCGGTTTGATACTGCTCCGGGGCGACTTCGACGATCGGTACACCGCGATCGCGCGCCAATTCGCGCGCCGAGGGCGTGACGATGGTGCCGCGCAGGACTTCCAGCACTCCGCCGAGTGGAACATCCCCAGTTGTGATCACATTGCGCATTAGGCGTACTGTCTATTGTAAATGCTGGCGCGCAAAAGCAAACGCGGAATGGTTTCCCATTCCGCGTTTGCGAACTGATTGAAGAATCAGCGAGAAAAGGTTAGCTACCTTTGTCTTCCTTCTTCTTCTTCTTGCCCTTTTTCTTGCCTTCTTCTTTCTTCGTGTCGTCGCTGGTGGTGGCGGCGGCGAAGGTCACCATCGAGAAAGCGCCGAGAACCATCAGCGCGAGAATCTTCTTCATGTGTCGTTAATCTCCTTAAGGATACTGGCAACCGGAGGGCACCAGACACAACCAGCATGCGGCAGATTTGTTTTTCCCGCGATCCCGAAAACAGGCTATTTCCTGATACGAGTTAGGGGGTACTCTACTGTCCGGTCAGGCTGATTGCAATTCGGCCAGTATATCCCCTTTTTAGGGGATTGTGTAAACTCCCGGTTCCGATACGCTGGAGGAAGAGGGTGGATGTTCAAGCAAATCACCGATAAGAGCATTCTGCGCGTTCTCATCAGCGGATTCGCGATGGTGATCGTGCTTTTGTTGGTTTCCGGGTACGTCGGCGTCCGCAACGCGCAGCAGATCCAGGCTTCGGCGGAGCGTTTGGCGGGCGAACAGGTGGTGACGAACCGTCTCATCGACGAAATTCACCGCGAACAAGGGGCGTTGAACGCCGTTTTCACGAATTTGAGCCAGGAACCGGACTCGGTGGACCGGGACCAGATTCTGTCGCAGTTGAACGAGGCCGACCGGGTGATTGAACAGATTGTGGCCACCGGCAGCGGAACGAAGGACGAACCGCTGTGGAAAGAACTGCGGCAGGCGGCGACAGCGTTTTCCGGCGAGGCGCGGCGGTTGCTGGCGGTGGAGGATGCCGAATCGTTGTTTTCGTACGATTTGCTGGAACGGCACGAGCAGGTGATTGAAATTGTGCGGAAGCTGATTGCGAGGGGGTCGGAGCGGTCGTCGCAGGCGCAGGGGGAGTTGACGGGGAAATCGGCGCGGCTGGTGGAGCAATCGATGCTGCTGATGGGCGCTTGCTTGTTCCTGGCGCTGGTAGTGGCAATTTTCACGGTGCGGACGACGGCGTCGTTGTCCCGGATGCTGGAGTGGCAGGCGGGGGAACTGAGCCGGGTGTCGTGGCATCTATTGGAGAACCAGGAGTCGGCGGCGCGGCGGTTTTCGCACGAATTGCACGATGAGCTGGGGCAATCGCTGACGGCGGTGAAGGCGAATCTGGTGGCGTTGTCGGCGGCGGAATCGAACCGGCGGTTTGTGGATTGTCTGCATTTGGTGGATGAGGCGATTAAGAACGTCCGGGAGTTGTCGCAACTGTTGCGGCCGACGATTCTGGACGATTTCGGGCTGGATGCGGGGTTGCGGTGGCAGTGTGAGCGGTTTAACGAGCGCACGGGGATTGAGGTGCACTACGAGTCGTCGATCACCGTTCGGCTGCCGGATGAAACGGAGACCCACCTGTTCCGCATCGCACAAGAGGCACTGACCAACGTGGCGCGGCATTCCAAGGCGACGCGGGTGGAGATGGGGCTGCGGCGGGAGGACGGGAAGATCCGGCTGCGAATCAGCGACAATGGGAAAGGGATAGACACCGCCGAGAAGTCCGGGCCTCGCGGCATTGGCATGACAGGCATGCGGGCTCGGGCGCGCAGCGCCGGCGGGGAATTAGAGATCCTGACTGCCGGCAAAGAGAAAGGCCTGACGATCGAGGCATGGGTTCCCTCGACTCCGTTGACGGATGAGCAAGAAGATACGAATCTTATTAGCCGATGACCACGCGGTGGTGCGCCAGGGGTTTCGCATGATCCTGGGGGCGCAGGCCGATATGGAAATCATCGGCGAGGCGGGCAACGGGCGCGAGGCCGTGAGCATGAGCGAACAGCTGCATCCGGACGTGGTGGTGATGGACGTGGCGATGCCGGAGTTGAACGGGATTGAGGCGACGCGACGGATTATGGAACAGGCGCCGCATACGCGGATTCTGGCGCTGAGCATGCATAAGGATTCGGTGTATGTGCGGGAGATTCTGCGGGCGGGGGCGCGCGGGTATTTATTGAAAGATTCGATTGACGTGGACCTGCTGGCGGCGGTGCGTGCGGTGGGCAGGGGCGAGGGATATTTGAGCCCGGCGGTGTCGGATTCCGTACTTTCGGATTACCGCAAACATGTGACGGATCCGTTGGATTTGTTGAGTTCGCGGGAGCGGGAAGTGCTGCAGTTGATTGCCGAGGGGAAGACGAACAAAGATATCGCGACGTCCTTGAACCTGAGTGTCTATACGGTGGACGCGCACCGGGGGCGGATCATGGAAAAGCTGAACCTGCATTCGACGAGCGAACTGGTGCGGTTCGCGGTGCGCAAGGGGTTGATCGATTAATCGAAAATCGGGAGCCAGTATCGGTACTCGCGGCCGTTGTGGAGCAGGGTGAGTTGCCAGAGAATGGCGCGATTGGGATAGCGGCCCGGGAGGCGCGTGGGCCAGGTTTCCGGGGCGAGCAGGGTGATGACGGTTTGCGCGCCTTCCGCGCGGCATTCGCAGGTGTGTTCTTCGAGGACGTACGTGACGCAGTTGAAGCGGCCCGTGAGGACGTGGATGGATTCCAGGCGGGCTTCGGCATTGGTTTTTTGGACGGTGGCGACGGCGGCGGCGCCGAAGCGCATGGGGACTTCGGCGAGTTGGACGGGCGGGGCGCCGCTGTCCAGGGTGAACGCTTCGTTGCGGCGCCAGTGGGCGTTGGCGCGCCAGGGTTCATCGGGCGAGGCGGCGAGGTCCTGGGTGACGGCGCGATTCCAGGCGCGGCCGCGGTACTCGAACCAAATGGCGCGGACGAGGAACCACAGCAGCGCGCCGCCGACCGCGGCCCAGCCGATGGCGGCCATCGCTTCGGCACGCCACCCGAGCGCCAGCGCGCCACAGCCCACGACGGCGAGGGCGGCGTAGACGGCGAGTAGCTTTCCATCGCCCATCGTCTGGTGTTCGTTGGGCAGCCAGCCGCGGAGTTCCGGGCGATCCTGTTCGAGAGTTTGGAGAGTCTGCGCGAGGAGTTGTTCGGCGTTGTCGGCGACCTTCGTGATTTCGCCGTTTTCGAGTTTCCAGAAGATCCCGGCGGCGTCGAGCAGCAGGAAGCACTCCGGTTCGTCGAAATCGTATCCGGCGATGACGGCGGCGCGGGGCGGGAGGGTGCCGTCCTCGCGGAGGTCCACGGTGTTCCAGACCAGCTCATCGACACTGAACAGCATGTAGGGCGGCAGCGCGCCGTCCGGGGCATTGGCCCATTCCTGGCCGCCGGTGCGGCGGAGCCAGTCTTCGACGGCGGGGCTTGCGTCGGCGCCGAGTTCCTCCATCGCCCAACGGATTTTTTCGGGCGACGGCGGCGGAAGCAACGACCGATGTACGTCGGGCGCGTGGACCGCGAGCCACGTCGCGATTCGTTCCATCTACAGCAACGCCCGCAGATTTCGCGCGCCGATGGCGGGGATGTCGTCGGGCTGCGCGGCGAGGTCGCGCCAGATGCAGGCGGCCGCGGCGATCTCCTTGATGCCGGGGCCGAAGCTTTCGATCACCAGCCAATCGTCGTAGCCGATCTCCTTCAGCGCACCGATGACGCCGGGCCAATCGATGGGGCCGCTGCCGGGGATGCCGCGATCGTTTTCGCAGGTGTGGACGTGGAAGATATGCTTGCCCAGGAGGCGGATGGCGGCGGCCTGATTCTTCTCTTCGATATTGGCGTGGAAGGTGTCGTAGAGTACGCCGATATTGGGGTGCGCGACCTCTTCGCAGAGGCGCTTCGCGTCGGCTGCGGTATTGAGGAAGAAGGTCTCGAAACGGTTCAACGGTTCGACGGCGACGCGGACATTGTAGCCTTCGCTGTAGCGGCCTAACTCCTGCAGTCCGTCGACGCAGCGCTTCCACTCTTCGTCCGTGCGGCGGCGGCCGGGCAGGTAGCCGACGGCGCTGCAGAACGGGCCGATGAACAGGGACAAGCCCGCTTCGGCGGTGGCGCGGACGCCGGCCTGTAGGAAGGCCATGGATTGGGCGCGGAGGGACGCGTCGTCGGTGGCGAGGCTCATGCCGGCGACCAGCGCGCTGCAGAGAATGCCAGGCATTTGCTGGGCTTCCAGTTCGCGGCGGGCGGCGGCGGCGGGGAAGCTGGCAAAGTCGAAGGTGGCCAGTTCGATGCCGTCCAGGCCGAGCGCTTTCGCCTTGGCGATGAGCGGCAGGTGGGCTTCGGAAAAGCCGGCCGTCCAGAGCAGGGTGTTTACTCCGATTTGCATTCGATGAACTCCTCGGCCTCGGGATGTCCGGGCCCGTAACATTTCAAAATCACAAGCGGTTCGGTGCGGCTGGCGTTGGTGATGGCCACGCCGCCGGCGGCGGCTTCAGCGGTGACGAAGAACTCGTCGGCGGTCATCTGGCCGTAGCGGATGAGGGTGGGGACTTCGCAGTCGAGGCCGTTGATGGTGCCGCGCCCTTGGACGACGAGCGCGCTGTAGGGACGGGCGTCGACAATGCGGACGGTGGCGCCGGGGGCGACGGCGAGTTCGCGGGCCGAGAAGTGGGGGCTGCCGTAGACGATCCACTTTTCGATGTGGAGGTCGCTATCGTTGGCTTTGATGGGCTCGCGGTAGTTGAACTGGGCGAAGAAGGGATCGGTGTTCTTTTCGAAGTCGATCCAGGAGAGGATGTAGTCGAGATCGTTCTTCTGCGGGTCCGGCATCTGGCCGTTGAGGGCGTCCCAGGGGACGGGATCGCCGGCGCACATGGATTCGAATTTCGCGCCGATATCGGAGGGAGCTTGGGGCTCGTAGGTGACCATAGTGCCGGGGGCGTGGAGGATATTCGTGTCCACTTGCCAACCGGTGCCGGGCTTTAGTTTGTAGGCCTGGGAGAGGTTGAGAATGCCGTTGTCGCCTTCGCTCCAGCGTTGCAGACAACGGCGCACGGCGTCGCGCGAGGTGTGCGTTTGCAGGCCGAAGAACGTGTAGGGGAAGGCGCCGGGGTTGGCGTTGTACTGGGCCGGATAGTAGTAGGCTTCGGGCTTGCCGCGCTTGCCCATGGGGCGGGCCTGGGCGTCGCTGGGGTGGACGTGGAGCGGGATGGGGACGGCGTTGTCGAACAGCTTGCAGAGCACCTGCCAGGTGTCGCCGGTGAACTCGCGGAGGGGCACGCAGTTGCCTTCGAATTCGACGTAGCTCAAGCCTTCGTCAGGCGGGGTACCGGGGCCGTTATCGGCCACGACGTTGGAGGCCAGCCACCGTTCATCGATGCCGCCGCGGTGGCCGCCGAGGGCGTAGAGATCGTTGGAGTGCAGGCGGAGGCGGCCGCCGGGGCGCAGCATGGCGCGGGGCACCCAGGTGGGGGCGAGCCGCAGGACGCCCTGGCCAGGTTCGGCGGCCATACGGAAGAATTCACTGGTGTTCATCGGACATCCTCGAAGGTCACACTTCCATCGTCCCGCATCGTGGCGCGTCTTTGCCCGTTGGGGGAAAGGGCGGTGCGGCTGGAGTGGAAGTCGAGTGGCTGCGCCTGGACTTCCCGGCCCGTGGCGGCTTCGAAGATTCGCTGGATTTCGGGGCCTTTGGCGGCGACGTATGTGCCGTCGGCCGAGAGCGCGACGGCGCGCACGGTGCCGACTTGCGCGGCGATTTTGCGGGTGAGTTGGCCGGTGGTATTGAAGAGGCGGATCTCGGCGCCGTAGCCCGCGGCGATGGTCGCGCCGCGCCAGACGAGGCCGCCGGGATCGGGCCGCGCGCCGCTGTCGATCCAGCTTTTTACGACGTCCAATTCGGCCGCCGTCAACTTGTCATCGCCCATGGGCATCATCGGTTCCAGTGCCCCGGTGAGCGTCAGATACAGGCGCGATTCCGTTGCTTTTCCGGGGACGAGAATCGTGCCGCGATTGCCACCGCGCAGCAGTCCGTCCATCGTCTCCACGTCCAGGCTGCCCATCTTTACGTTGGCCGCGTGGCAGGCGTAGCAGTGCTGGCGGAAGACGGGTTGCAAGTCGCGGTCGAAGCTTTGCCCGGCCAGCACACTGACGGCGAACAGCCAGCGCATGGGGCTAGGCGAACAGCTCGTGAATGGGTTGGACGTTGGGCGCGACCACGGCAAGGCCGGGTTGCAGTTCGGTGTGGAGCGGAATGCCGAGGCCTTTGTAGATCGTCGCGGCGAGTTCACCGGGGTGGACGGGGCGGTCCTTGGGTTCGGCGCCGATCGCATCGCTCGAGCCGATCACCGTTCCGCCTTTCAGCGGCCCGCCGCCGGCGAGGACGGTGTAGCACTGCGTCCAATGGTCGCGCCCGCCGGCCGCGTTGATGCGGGGCGTGCGGCCGAATTCGCCCATGGCGATGACCATCGTTTTGGACAGCAGACCGGTTTGCGAAAGGTCTTCGAGGAGGCTGGAATAGGCCATGTCGAACATGGGGCCGACGGTGTCGCGGTAGGCCGACATGGGCGTGAAGGGGCGGGCGCCGTGGATGTCCCAGGTGAGTTCGTCGAAGACGGTTTGGAACATGTTGACGGTGACGAAGCGCGCGCCTTTTTCGACCATGCGCAGGGCCTGGTAGCAGCTCTTGCCGAACTGGCCGGCGCCATAGCGGGCCGGGGCGATGACGTCTTCGCAGGCCATCAGCGTGGGCCCGTGCTGTTCGCCCAGGAAGCCCGCGCCTTCGCCGTGCGGCATGTTGCCGCCAGTGGCTCCGATGGGGCCGGGGAGCACGATGTTTTCACCGCCGCGGAATTTGGAGGCGACGCAGCCGAAGCTGGGGTGTTCGACGTCGTACTCAAACAGGCGGCCGGTTTGCATGACGTGGTGGCCTGCGTCGTGAACAGCGGCGCCGTCGTGGTGCATGGAACGAATGAGCGAGAACTTGTCGGCGTGGCGCGCGGTGCGGGGGAAGATCTCGGAGATCTCGATGCCGGGGACGTTGGTTTTGATGGGGCGGAAGGGGCCGCGGATTTCGCTGGGCGCGCCGGGCTTCATGTCGAAGGTGTCCAGTTGCGACGGGCCGCCGACCATCATCAGCACGATGCAGGCGGTGTCTGTTTTGTGGAGATTCACTCCGCCCAGCGCGGGAACACTGGCTCCCAGGCGGAGAAACGCGCGTCGATCGAAACCGTCCAGCCGTGACATGGAATGATTCTATATCAATCGCTACCTACTGGAATCCGGCGGCGAACGAAGCCCTAGATATACCCCACGCTCCCATCCGGCCGGTACGCGAAGCCGCGGTGCCAACTGACCGGCGGATACTTCTTAATCGCCTCTTCATTCAACTCAATCCCCAGCCCCGGCTTCGTCGGCAACGGGATGTAGCCTTCCTTCACCATCAACGGCTCCTTCAGAACATCCTTGCGTACGCCCTCGTCGTCGGGGTGGTATTCGAGAATGAAGAAGTTCGACGTCGACGCCGCGAAGTGAACATTCACCGCCGTCGCCACCGGGCCCATCGGGTTGTGCGGCGCCACTGTCACGTAGTGCGCCTCGGCCATCGCCGCGATCTTCTTCATCTCCAGCAGCCCGCCGCACAGGCAGATGTCGGGCTGGATGATATCGAGCGCGCCGAGTTCCAACAGGCGGCGGAACTCGTGGCGCTGGTAGTTGCACTCGCCGCTGGCGAGCGGGATCGTCACCCGGTCGGCCAGTTTCTTCATCGCATGTTCGTTCTCCGGCCGGATGGGCTCTTCCAGCCACATCGGGTTATACGGCGCGATGGCCGCGGCCAGCCGGGCCGCGCGTGTCACTTCAAAGAACCGCGCGTGAATGTCGCAGCCGATGTCGATGTCCGGCCCCAGCATCTCGCGCATCGCCTTCACGCGCGCCGCCGCGCCGCGGGTGACTTCGTTGTACGGCTTGCCGTTGTCGTTGTCCGGCTGCGGGCGCATCTTGATGGCCGTGTAGCCGTATTTCTCCACCAGCCGCTTGGCCGCTTCCGGCGTGCCGGCGCTTTGATAGGTGCGGATCTTGTCGCGGCACTTGCCGCCCAACAACATATACACGGGCAGTCCGGCAGCCTTGCCCGCGATATCCCACAGCGCGTGTTCAATACCGCTGATGGCCGCGTTCACCACGAGCCCGCCGGGGAAGCGCGTGAAGTTCACCATCATCGAATACAGGTGCTCGATGTTGCGCGGATCCTGGCCGATCAGCCAGCCGCGGAAGTCCTTGACGACCTCCACAATGGCCGCGTCCGGGCCGCAGGAGTAGGCTTCGCCGATACCCTGAATGCCCTGATCGGTCTCCACGCGGACGATACAGAAGTTCCGTCCGCCGCTGCCAATCAGGTGCAGCTTCACGTCGGTGATCTTCAATGGACCACGCCCGCCCACCTGGGCAGCCTGTAAAAAGGGCGCCGCCGCCGTCGCCTGCGTAAAGAACTCACGTCGTTGCATGGGTACCTGTCTATCACAACAACAGGCGCGCGCGCTATTGGCGCGTTATGGCTTCCAAGCCCCGATGGCGGAAAAGCAGCCGTTCTTGTGAATGACGTCGGCCGTGAACCCCGCCGCCCGCAGGTGATGCAGTTGAAACGTCACGCTGCGCGGGGAATCCTCGTGCTCGATATAGGCAAAGACGCTATCGCGGTAGGCCTCGCCTTTGAACGCTGTCAGGTACTCTCCGTAGCGCGCCCACATGGCATCCTGCACGCCCGGGATTTCGTGCGACACAAGATCCCAGATGAACAGACTTCCGCCCGGCCGCAGCGCCCCATACAACTGCCGGAACACTGCCGCCCATTCCACTTCCGCCCGCAAATGATGCAGCACCGCGGCCGCCACAATGACATCCTGCGACTCCGGTTCCAAGTCCAGGTCCCGCACATCGCACTGCATGGCGCGCAGTTCCGCGCCGGACGCCGACAGCCGCTCCATGGCCCGGTCCAGCATGTTCGCGCTCAGATCGACCAGGGTCACTTTTCGCAGCGTAAATATCTGGGCCAGCTTCAAGCTGAAGTTTCCCGCCCCGCAACCCAGGTCCAGCAGGCGCGTCGCATCCGGCGTAACGCGCTTAGCCGCCGCGGCAATCAGTTCCAGGCCAACCGCGGCGTCCTGCGTCGCCGTCTGCCCGGTTTCCAGATTCGAAAACCGCTCTACGTCGGCGTCAAAACGCGCCCGTATTTCGTCCACAGAAGCTTTGTTCATGCCTCCGCCACCTTTCGCAAACTCAATTCCCGCCGTAAAAACGCCTCGCCCAGCGCCAGGTCCCGCTTCACCGTCGCCAGCGTCAACTCCAGCGCCTCGGCGATCTCGTCCCGGTTCAGTCCGCCGAAGTAGCGCAACTCAATCACCTTGGCCTTTCGCTGGTCCTGCGTCTCCAGCCGGTCCAGTGCCTCGTGAATCGCCAACAGCTCATCGGTCTTATCGAGGCTAATAGCGTCCTGGTCCAACAGGCCGACGTGCTCCGCCCCGCCCCCGCGCTTTTGCGCCGTGCGGCTGCGGGCGAAATCGATCAGGATCTGACGCATGATCTGCGCGGCCACACCGAAGAAATGCGACCGCCCGTTGAAATGCGGCATGTTGCCGTCCACAAGCCGCAGATACGCCTCGTGGATGAGGGCCGTTGGCTGCAGCGAATGCCCGCGCCGCTCACCCTTCAAGTGGGACGATGCCAGCCGGCGCAACTCCTGATAGACGATCGGCGTCAAGGCATCGAGCGCCGCCCGGTCCCCGCCGCGCCAGGCGCCGAGAAGCCGTGTCACTGTCTGCGCCCGCGTCTCGTCCACCATAGCGATCCTCTACAGAATCAGGCGGAGCCTTCGGCCAGCAACGCGCCCCAATGGAAACCAGCGCCAAACGCGGCGAAGCAGAGCGTCTCGCCGGGGGCGAGTTCGTTCGTAGTCGACCACTCCGCGGCGGCAATCAACATCGAAGCCGATGAGGTATTCCCGAACTTTTTGATGTTCGAGTAGAACTTGTCTTCGGCCACTTCCAGCGCCTGCGCCACACGGGCGATCAGGTTCTGATTCGCCTGGTGCATCAGAAACACACCCACATCGGCAGCCCGCCGCCGGTGCTGTTCCAGCAACGTCGCAATCGCCCGCGGAATCTTCCGCGAAGCCTGCAGAATGACCGACCGCCCATTCATCTCCAGCGGCGAACTGAACGGCAGCTTCAAATCTTCGGCATAGGCGCCATCGGAGTAGAGCCCGCAATCGACGATCCGCGCAAAGCCATCGGACGGATGCACCAGGCACGCCCCGGCGCCATCGCCGAACAGAATCGCCACGCCCCGCTCCATCGGCTCCCGCTCCACCACTTTCGACATCTTTTCTGCGCCAATCACCAGAATCGGCCCCAACGAGGCGCACAGCCGCGACGCCAGCGAGATGCCGAACAACGAACCGGCGCTCGCCATCGGCATGTCCAGACACGGCGTCGAATCCAGCCCCAGCCGGTTCGCCACCGAAGCCGCCGGCCCGGGGAACTGCCGCTCCCACGATCCGCTCGCCACCAGGATCATCCCCAACTCCGACGCATGCACCTTCGCCCGCTCCAGACAATCCGTCGCCGCACGCAGCGCCAAATCCGTCACCGACTCGTCGTCGCGCGCGAACCGCCGTTCATCGATACCCGACACGTTCCGGATCCACTCCGCGTCACAACCGACGCGAGCGCCAATCTCGGCGTTGGTCACAATCCGCTCCGGCAGATAAGACCCGAATGCTTTCAGAAACGCCACGCTATTTCCCGTGCTCCTCGAGATATTCTTCGATGCGCTCAATCGAGTCAAACTTGCGCGGCGTCAGATCCGAGTCCGGAATCTTCACGCCAAAACTCTTCTCCAGGCCCGTTACCAGGTCCTGCAGGCCGAACGAGTCCAGCACGCCGCTGTCGAACAGCGATTCATCGGGAGCCACCGTGGGCTCTTTCCCGGCAACAGCGCGGATGATTTCAAGGATTTGTTTGCGTTTGTCCATTTGTGTCGGGGGCGGCATACACCGCGGTCTTAGGTTCCATCGTCTCACGCCGCACGCGGGCGAACGTGGCAAATTGCCCCATCAGTTCCTTATACAATGCGGCGCCCAGCAGACGGTAACCCGGTCCGGTGAAATGTACGTAGTCGCCCTGCGCCATGCCGGCGAAAACCCACTGGCGCATGGCGCCCTTGCCACCCATCCGGTCCCGCACGTCCCAGAACGCCGCCCCGCGCGCCTGACAGGCCGCGCGCTGGGCTTCCATAATCACGTCAATCTTTTCCACCGAAGCCCACCCGGCGCGCGTGCGCCACTGGTGATCCGGCGGTCCAACCACCAGAATCGACGCCGCCGGCGCCAGCCGCCGGTACTTGTCGAGCAGCGCGATGAACATGTCGCGATAGCTCTCAAACGTCCAATCCTTGTTCCGCGCCTCATTGGTGCCGTAGGCCAACACGATCAACCCCGGCATGTGCGCCTGATAGACCGGCGCCAGGCCAGCGTCTTCCCACTTCAGGCCAATCGATGCCTGGGCGCCATTGATGCCCATCATCTCCCACGTCAACCCGCGCGAATTCTCCGTCACCCAGCCGTGCAGGCGAACCGGTTTCCGGTCCAGCGTCCGCGCCGCCAGCAAATGCGATCCCGGAGCGAGCGGCAACTTGTGAATCATCGGCATCCCCGGCCCGTCCGTGTCGATAATCTCCACCAGCGAACCGTTGTCGGAGATCTCCACCCGGCCGCCGCCCGGCTGCCGCAGATAGTGGAACTCCGCCCGTTCGGACTCCGTTTGCAGGTTCACCATCTCGCCAGAGCGCTCCGTCGACATGCTGACCCCGGCCAAGCCATACAAGCCGTCACCATCGCGCCCCGCGAGCCCATCGCTATACCAGCCGTTGGTGTTCCAGCTCTTCAGGTCCAGACGGCGATACCCCAGCCACGGCCGGCCGGCGTGCGAAAAGCCATTCCCGCCATCGCCAAACCGCGCCTGCAGCAAATACCGCAACGTTCCCGACCATTCGTCGGCCGCGGTGTGCGAATCGCCGTACTGGAACACGCGCAGAACCTCTTTGGATTCCCCACGCTCCAGCCGGTACAACTGTTCGAAAAACGGCACTAATGCCGCCGGATTTTCCATCAAACCCGGCACATTCAGCCACTGCGCCACGGCATCGTTCGCCGTCGCACGAACCGCCGCCGGCATCACCGTAGGCCGCGGCGCCGGACGGCCGACAGGCCGCCGGGCGACCGTCGTCGTGCGTTTCCGCGCGGCTACCGGCGCCTTACGCACCGCTGTGGTCTTCTTTTTCGGCGTAGCCTTCTTCTTTGGCGCGGCAGCCCCGAACAAGGCCATCACGCCAAAACCAAGGCACACACACATTGTGGCGAAAAAGCGCATTCTCTCCTACGTACCAACTCGGCAGAAATGGCCGGACCCTTTATTGTCTCAAACTTCAGGGGCGGGTTTCGCCGGCCGGGGGAGGGCCGAACTTCTCTTTGGCCAGCGCCAACTTGTACCGCCGGTAGCCGTCCTGCAACGACTTATACAGCAGGTTTCCCACGATTTTCGCCCCCGATGGCATGGGGTGAATCAGATCGGCGCCCACCATGCGGGGCTCCGCCGTGTACCAGCGGCCCATCGTCCCCGGGCCGCCCATCGCCTCAAACGTATTGAAAAACGCGCAGCCGTACTCGGCCGCCACGCGCTGCTCCAGGGCCACCAAACGGCTCAACGGCGGCACGGTCCCGATCTCCCCGCTCGGCATCCGCTGCCCGCGGTCCATTGGACTCATGATCAGAATCGACGCCTCCGGCACCGCCTTCCGTACCCGCTTCACCGCCCGCACCAACTCCAGTTCAAACGCCGTGTCCACATACTTGGCATAAACGCTCTCGTTCGTCCCATAGTTGATCACCACCAGGTGCGGTTTCACGTGGCGCAACTGCTCGCCCCAGTGCTCTTCGCCCACGTTCCGCGCCAGAATCGTAATGGCCGCGCCGTTGACGCCCATCGAGTTGTACTCCACCCCAGGTGTATCCTTCAACAACCGCACCCCGTACAGCCGAACCTTCCCGGTCACCTGGCCGATGGCCACTTCCTTAAACCCACCCGGCACGGTAATCGTCTGAAAACTCGGCGTCACTTCCGGCGCCATCGTGTCGATGGTGCCCACGGTCTGCCCATCGGCGGACACCAAAAAGGACCCACCGTCTGGCTGCGACAGCCACGCCACTTCAAACTTCGTGTGCCCCGAATCGCTTGCCGTGATCTTCGACGACGCACCCGGCCCGCCCCGGAAGCTCACGGCGCCCAATCCATACTGGCCGTCCCGCAACTCGGCGGTATTGGCCGGCTCAATTTTCCAGCCCGACCCCTTCACCGTCACGCCCCGGTGCCCGTACCACGCCCATGGCTTAGCCACGAGAACAAAGCCGTGCCCGGCGTCGCCGAACTCCTTTTGAAACAACGCCCGCACGTCGCCGGTGATCAGGTCGGCCGTCGTCGGCGAATCGCCGTAGTGCAGAATCCGCGTCACCGCGCCATCGTCCCGCCGCTCGGTGGCGTGGAGCGCCGCGTAGAAGCGTTGCAAGTCGCCCTTGGTGTCGATCAGCTTCGGCGCGTCGGCCTTCTCCGGCGTCGTATCCGGACGCAGGCGCACCTGCTCGTCGCCAACCGGGTCCTCCGACCGCGTCCGCACCTGGAAATCCAGCACGTTCGGCACCGTGGTCCAATCCAGCATGCGGTAGTCCTTGAACGCCGGGAGGAGGTCCGGCGCCGTCATCATCGCCGCCAGGGCGGCCAAGGTCAGCGCTGCTTTCTTGGGAATTGCCATCAGAATTTCGTGTAGATGAACGGCGCCGCGCCGGTTGCCGCGACATATTGAATCGCAATCGCCAGCAGCAGCAGAACAACAGCCTGGGCGTAAAAAGGCGCGCGGACAAACAGGTCGCGCGGTGCCTCCAGCCAGGATTTGGGCGCATAGTGCCCGGCGATCGCCAACGCGAAGACCGACCACAACCCGCCCGAAACATTATCGAAGGCCCAGGTTCCGGAGGCGATCCGCTCCACCACCAGATTGGCCTGTTCGAGCGACGATGCCCGGAAGTAGATCCAGCAGAAGCAGACGAACTGCACGGTGACGAAGGTGCGGAACCAGGTGGGCGTCCAGGGTTTGGCCTGGCCGCGTTTGGCCTGCCAGAACCGCGAAACCGCTTGGCCCGCGCCGTGCAGCAGGCCCCAGATGACAAAGTTCCAACTCGCCCCGTGCCACAGGCCCCCCAGCGCCATCGTGATCACCAGGTTAAGGTACGGCATCACGGCGTTGCGCTTGCCCGGCAGGGAGAAGAACAGATAGTCGCGCAGCCAGTTGGAAAGGCTGATGTGCCAGCGACGCCAGAAGTCGTTGATGTTGGCCGCCGAGTAGGGCTGGTTGAAGTTGATCGGCAGCTTCAGGCCCAACAGCAGGCCGGAGCCGATGGCGATGTCGCTATAGCCGGAGAAATCGAAATAGAGCTGCAGCGCATAACAGTAAACGCCCACCAGCACTTCCCCGCCCGAATAGAGCCCGGGGAAATCGAAGACGCGGTTGACCAGATTTTCGGCCAGGTAGTCGGCAATCAGCAGCTTCTTCATCAGCCAGAGGCCGATGAGGAACAGCGCGCGGGAGCCATCGGCCGCGTCCAGGGCGCGGTCCGGCTTTTCGAGCTGTTTGACCAGATCGGCCACGCGCGTGATCGGGCCGGCGAGCGTTGTGGGGAAGAACGAGACGGCGGTGAGGTGCGACAGGTAGCTCGACGTGGGCTTGGCGTCTTTCCGGTAGATGTCGATAGTGTAGGTCAGCGACTGGAAGCAGTAGAAGGAGATCCCCAGCGGGAACGTCCACTCCCACTTGCCCACGGCCTGCCCGGTGAACTGCCCCCAGCTTTCGAGGAAAAACCCGGCGTATTTGAAGACCGCAAGGATGCCCAGGTTTACCAGTACGGATAGAGTGACTAGAGTCTTCCGGCCGCCGGGCGACTTTACCCGGCCAAGCCACAGGCCGATGGTGAAATCGATCGAAGAGGCGATCGGAATCAGCGCCAAATAGAAAATATCCCACTTCGCGTAGAAGAAGTAGTTGGCAAACAACAGCACGCTCAGCCCCGCCGCACGCCACTTGGAGAAGGGCCAATACAGGAAGAAGACCGCGATCAGGAAAAAGAAGTAGACGGAGCTCGACAGGAGCATTCGAAAGGCTGGCCCGAAGTTTCAATTGTAGCGGGGCGGCGGGCGCTTACACTAGGGGATTTTTCCAGCGCAGGCCAGGATAGCGGGCAAATCCGCGGTCGGCCGTATAGAAAACGCTGCCCAACTCCGCGGTCAGAGCCGCCAGAGCCGCATCACGCCCCAACGGTCCAGCAGCCTGCCCTTCGACGAGCATCCGCCGGAAGTGCGTCCAATGATCGGCCCCCGGTCCCACCGCCCGGATATTCGGCAGCGATAACCACAAATCGATCACCGCAGCCGCTTCCTCCACGCTGTACCGCCTTCCCGGTAGCCGCGGATTCGTCATAGTTCGAAAGAATCCGCAGATGCACTGCCATGGCAGATACACCAGCGGGACGTTCGAGAATACGTCTTCCAACCATAGGCGCGCGGCAATGTGATGAACCGTGGTCTCGTCATAGGCAAAGACCAGCAAATTCACATCAATGACGATCACCTGTGTTCGGGGCCTGCCAAAATCTCTAGTAACTCGGAAACGCTATCCGACTTCCAGATCTCATTGAGTCCCGCGCGGATCGGCGTCACCTGAAATCGCTCCCACGGAAGTGCCGGACCATGCAACCCCTTCCGCAACGCCTGATTCACCGTTTCCTTGAAAGACGCCCCGCTGCGCCGCTGCTCTTCCGCCAGCAACGCCGCCACATCATCGTCAAT
>CAMATG010000035.1 GCA_945860645.1 Candidatus Sulfopaludibacter sp. SbA3
GGGTTTAGCGCAGGTTGGCGGTTGGCGGGGTACGCGAGCGGTTCGCGCTGCTTGGTATCGCGGTTTTGGGCGACTCCGGGGTTTGGGGAGGAGCGCCGTATGGGCGCTAACTTCCGACTTGGGTCGCTTCGCGGTCCCGTCTTTCTGTATAGAGATATTCTGCTTTCACAGAGCGCCGCTTCGGGATCGATGCGAGACTCTACGCGGTGCCGTCAACGTGGAGCTACCCGTGTTTTTCGGCGACTATTGGCCAAGTGCCCGGACCACGTCAATATCAGCCATTTGCTGCAAATAAGACTCAAGGAATGGCTTGTGCGCCGCGCCAATGATCACGAGCACTCTGCCTCCGGGATGGTCCGCCGTCAAGCGGCGAATGTTCGCGGCGATCTGCAGATTCCGAACTTCCCAGAGAGCAAGGTGGCTCCGGTCAATTTGATCCGCAAGCTTGCTGCGGAGGAATGAACCCCATTGAAGATCGACATCCTTGGCGCCGAAGCCAAGGGAGTTGACGTCTCGATAGTAGGGCAGGGCGTCGCCCTTCTCAAAACTCTCTCGCAACAACTTGCTCGAGTCGGCGTATAACGTCGTCGACTTCATCGCCGTGCTCAGGACCGGATTCGTCTTGAAGGCTTCAAATAGGCGCGGCAAGAGTTTGGTTTCTGCGTCGGCTGCTTGATGGTCATCTATCGAAACTAGGCGTTGCAAGGTAAGAGCGCGGGCCAAGCGGATGCCAATCGTTACGATCTCGTTCCGGCTCTGGAGCCGCTGGTCGAGAACGCCACGTAGATCCCTCGGAACCACGGTGTCCACGTCACGTTCCTGGGCGGTCAAGTAACTCCATTGCAGAGCCGCCGAATCCAGCTCATACCCCGCTAGCAATTCGAGCACGAGCCGGGATCGGTTTTTCTCAATGTCCTTCAGCGGTCCGCCAATCAAAGCGATGGCGCTGCGATAGGCCTTAGATGATGTTTGACCCAATGCCTGCTGCGCCCTCTTTCCGGCCTCGACCTTAACTTTCGCGAACTCCTTCACTGCGAGAGCAAAGGCATCATCTTGGGTGAATGCCGCAATCTGCGGGCCCGATAGGCTCTCGACCCCAATTGCCTGAGGCCGGTACTTCTCCAGTATTGCCATGAGACCGTCAAGTGCAGCTGGGTTAAAGCGGTCTCCGAGCGTGTTCAGGTGGGCGGTTCCGAGAACGAACACTTGAGTGCGCTCGCTGGATCTCACGACCTTGCGAAGCGTGCCGGGAACAGGTTCGACGACAGTGGGCCGATCTTGCCCGGGAAGTACGCTCATCGCAATCATCATTGGGAGGATCGGCCTCCATTGATTCGTAGTCCGCACAGTTAGGTTCCTTGGGACGCAGTACGCAAATGTGAGCAAAAGTGTTCCACAAAAAGGATGCTCCCCCGCGCAGACTCGCCGGAAGTCGAACGCTGTGGACCGGTCTCGTCTTGACTGATTTCAAGTCATCATCCAGGAACTGGTAGCGATTCCGTCCCGATCGGATGCCTCGCGTTTGCGGGCGGGTGCGGCGTCTGGGGACACACGGGCTACGCTGCGCTCCGCCACGTATGTCCCCGGAGGGGGGTGGTGCTGCGTGGGGGGGCAGGGTGCGGTGAAAAGCTCCGAAATGTTCGGAATATCGGACCTTTTTGGTGATGAATGGCGGGCCTCGCGTTCTGCCATGATGGGGGTAGACGGTACCGGGAGGTCCGGGAATTATGGTTCGTGAAGACGACGCGCTGGATTACCATTCCGCGCAACCAGCGGGGAAGATTGCGATCACGGCGACCAAGCCGTGTTTGACGCAGCGGGACTTGAGCCTGGCCTACACGCCGGGCGTGGCGGTCCCGTGTTTGAAGATCCATGACGATCCGGATTTGGTTTATAAGTACACGGGCAAGGGGAACCTGGTGGCCGTGGTGACGAACGGCACGGCGGTGCTGGGGTTGGGAAATATTGGCCCGGAGGCCGGGAAGCCGGTGATGGAGGGCAAGGCGGTTTTGTTTAAGCGCTTTGCCGATATCGATGTGTTCGATATTGAACTGCGCGCGCCGAAGGCGGAGGACGTCATCCGCGCCTGCCAGATGTTGGAGCCGACGTTTGGCGGCATCAACCTGGAAGACATTAAAGCGCCGGAGTGCTTTGAAATTGAAGAGACGCTGAAGGAGACGCTGCGCATTCCGGTGTTCCACGACGATCAGCACGGGACGGCGATTATTGCGGGCGCGGCGGTGATCAATGGGTTGGAGATCGCGGGTAAGGACATTGCCACGGCGCGGCTGACGATCAACGGCGCGGGCGCGGCGGCGGTGTCGTGCGCGCGGCATTTCATCCGGCTGGGGATTCGGCCGGAGAACATTTTGATGTGTGATTCGAAAGGTGTCATTTACGAGGGCCGGGAAGACGGGATGAACCGCTACAAGGCGATGTTCGCGCGGCCTACGGACAAGCGCACATTGACCGAAGCGATGGAGGATGCGGATGTGTTTGTGGGCCTGTCGCAGGCCAACTGCGTGACGCCGGCGATGCTGATGGGCATGGCGCCGACGCCGCTGGTGCTGGCGCTATCGAACCCCGATCCGGAGATTCCGTACGCCGATGCGGTGGCGGCGCGGCCGGACGCGATTGTGGCGACGGGGCGGTCCGACTATCCCAACCAGGTCAATAACGTTTTGGGGTTCCCGGCGATTTTCCGGGGCGCGCTGGACTGCCGGGCGACGCGGGTGAGCGAGGAGATGATGATGGCGGCGACGCGGTCGCTGGCGGAGTTGGCGAAGGAAGATGTGCCGGAGTCGGTGTGCCGGATTTATGGCGGCGAGGATTTGCAGTTCGGACCGCTGTACATTATTCCGAAACCGTTTGATCCGCGGGTGGTGTTGCGGGAGGCGCCGGCGGTGGTGAGGGCGGCGATGGAGAGCGGCGTGGCGCGGGTGCAGGTGGACCTGGAGAAGTACGCGCGGAGCCTGGAGACGCGGCTGGGAACGGGGCCGGGCGTGACGCGGCTATTGATCCGGAAGGCTCGGCATCAGCAGTGCCGTGTGCTGTTTCCGGAGGGCGAGAACGAGACCGTGCTGCGGGCGTGCCGCACGGTGATCGACGAAGGCATTGCGACGCCGGTGTTGCTGGGCAACCGGGCGCGGATTGAGCAGATGGCGGCGGAGCTGCATCTGGACCTGACGAAGGTGGAAGTGAACGAGATTGAGCAGCATCCGCGGTTGCCGTTTTATGCCGAGGAGTTTTACCGGATGCGGCAGCGGAAGGGGATCACGCGGATTGAAGCGGAGCAGCTGTTGCGGAACCCGAATTTGTTTGGCGCGATGATGGTGCATTTGGAAGACGCCGATGCGCTGGTGACGGGGTTGACGACGCATTACCCGGACACGGTGCGGCCGCTATTGCAGGTGATTCCGCTGCGGGCAGGCGTGACGAAGGCTTCCGGATTGTATCTGGTGATTACGTCGCGTTCGAAGCTGTATTTCCTGGCCGATTGCACGGTGAACATTGAGCCGTCGTCAGAGGACCTGGCGGAGATTGCGTTGTGCGCGGCGGAGACGGCGCGGCGGTTCGATGTGGAGCCGCGGGTGGCGTTTTTGTCCTATTCCAACTTCGGCAGCAGCCGGCATGCGTCGTCGGATCGGGTGCGGAAGGCGGTTGATATTTTGCGGGCGAAGGCGCCGGCGCTGATGGCCGACGGCGAGATGCAGGCCGACACGGCGGTGCTGGGCGAGCGCCTGGAGGGGACGTATCCGTTCAGCTCGCTGAAAGGCGGGGCGAACGTGCTGGTGTTCCCGAATCTGGACGCGGGGAACATTGCGTACAAACTGCTGTCGTCGCTGGGCGGGGCGCAGGTGGTGGGGCCGATTTTGATGGGCCCGGCGAAGCCTGTGCATGTGCTGCAGCGGGATGCGTCGGTGGGCGATGTGGTGAACTTGGCGGCTGTGGAGGCGCAGGAGTTGTCGCGTTCCAAGAGTGGCGCGGAGGCTCGGCTGATGCGACGTTTGCTGACGCCGATTTCGTAGTGGCGTTGGACAAGCAGGACTGGCTGCGGGCGGCGCAGTGTGCGCGGATGGCGTGGTTTGGACAACGCCAGTCCGCGCCGCCGAGCGAGGCGGAGCTGTTCCGGATGCGGCAGGGCCAGGAGGTGGGCGAGCGGGCACGGGAGTTGTACGCGCGTGGCGTGTTGATGGGCTCCGAGGCGGAGACGCGGGAGCGGATGGCGGACGGGCACACGGGTACGTTGTTTGAAGCTAAGTTCACGGCGGGGCGGTGGGTGGCGCGGGCCGATATGGTGCGGCGGCGGAGCATGGGGTGGGAGGCGGTGGAGGTGAAGTCGAGCTTCGCCGATACGGGGAAGCTGGAGCAGTATGTGGACGACCTGGCGTATACGGTGATGGTGATGCAGTTGGCGGGCGTGGTGGTGAGCGCGGCGACGCTGTTGTTGCTATCGCGCGAGTACCGGCATGGGGGGCCGGTGCAGGAGTTGTTTGCGCGGCGGGATGTGACGGAGGCGGTGCTGGCGCGGGCGTCGGAGTTTGCGCGGGAGGCGGAGGGGCGGGCGGCGTTGCTACTGGGCGAGGAGCGGCCGGAGGCGGTGCTGGTGGCTGCGTGCAGGGAGTGTCCGCAGTTTGCGTCAGAGTGCTTGGGCCGCGGCGTGGCGCCGACGGTGTTGGAGTTGCCGCAGTTGAAGACGTCGGCGATGCTGCAGTGGGGCGTGGTGGCGATGGCCGAGATTCCGCCGCGGGCGAAGTTGAACGGGTTGCAGGAGCGGGCGAAGATGGCGGCGTTGTCGGGGAACGTCGTCTTCACGCGGGAGCTGGGGTATGCACTGTCGCGAATTGAGTGGCCATGTTATTACCTGGACTTTGAGACAGTGGCGACGACGCTGCCGCTGTATGCGGGGCATGGGTGTCATCAGCAGGTGTTGACGCAGTTCAGCCTGCATGTTCGCCCGGGGCTGGACGGGGCGGTGGAGCATTTTGAGTATCTGGCCGAAGCGGAGCTGGAGTGTGAGCGGGAGTTGGCGGAGCGGCTGGTGGCTGCGCTGGGGGAGGCGGGCTCCATTGTGGTTTATAGCCCGTATGAGAAGACGCAAATCCTGCGCTTGGCGGAGCGGTTCGCGGACTTGGAGGAGCCGTTGGGACGGATTGCGCGGCGGCTGGTGGACCTGTTGCCGATTGTGATGCACCACGTGTATCACCCGGAATTTGGCGGGAGTTTTTCGATTAAGAAAGTGCTGCCGGCGCTGGTGCCGGAGTTGAGCTATGCGGGGCTGGCGGTGGGGGACGGGAGCATGGCGATTACGCGGTTTGCGCAGATGGCGCGGGGGGAGATTCGGGATGCCGAAGCGGTGCGGAAGACGCGGGGAGCGTTGTTGGAATACTGCCGGCTGGACACGCTGGCGATGGTGCGGCTGCACGCTGTGCTGGCGGAACGGGCGGCGATGCGGATGATGGACTCTACGACTTGAGTTCGGCCTGGATCTGCTGGAGCGGCGGTTCCCAAACGTTTCTGGGCAGCCCGGCTTTCTGGCACTCACGATAGATGCCGGCGGCCCTTTCGAAGAAGGCGGAGTCGCGGCTGAGGAGTCCGTATTCGGTGTAGAACTCGGCACGGGTAATCAAGGCGGCGTAGGAGGTGTTTTCGCGTTCCCCTTTCACGACACGGCCGGCGACTTCGGCGAGCACGGTTCGGGCACGGGCCAGGTTCCCCTGTTTTCGATAAATGCGGGCGAGGGTGGTGCGGCATTCGATGCGAACGGTGGTGATGGCGGTGTCGCGAGTTGGTCCGGCCAGTTGGTCCTGAATCCGGATATCGGCTTCGGCTTCGGCGGCGGCTTCGGACAATCGATTGTGGCGCTCCAGAAGATGGGCCAGATAGAGGCGGGCGGCGCCGACACGGGCGTGGGCAACGACGTTCTTGGGATTGGTGACGCGGAGCGCCTCGAAGGACGCGATGGCGCGGCGGAGCAGGGCTTCGGCTTCGCTGGCCTTGTTTTCACCGACGTCGATGAGGTAGGCCAGGCGGACCTCGTTGATGGTACGCGTTTGTTGGGCCTCCTTGTTATTGGGGTCCTGGGCGGCGAGCTCGGCGGCGATCTCCATGGAGCGGCGCATATAGCGGAGGGCCGTTGCAAAGTCGCCGAGGCTAGGGTGGCCTTCGTAGGCATGTAGGCCGGAGAGGTTGAGCATGGCGACGCTGGCCTCGCGGCAGGAGCGGCCGTTGTGAGGATCGGCTTCGATCTTTTTCTGGATCGCCTGCAGGGCGCGCTCCAGGTCCTTGGCGGCTTCCTCCAGCCGGCCAGCTTCGGCGAGAGCGTTGCCGGAGCGATTCAGAGCGTCGGAATCACTCTCCCCCGCGGCGCGAAGCACCTCTCCACAGCGGCGCATTTCGGGGAGAGCGGCGTCGGGGCCGGAGAGCTGCAGGAGCAAATCGCCGTAGTAACAATGGGCATAGGCGCGGTCTTTGGAAATGCCGCCACCGGCATTGAAGAGGGCGACCGCCTTTTGCAAATCGGCAACGCCTTCGGGGTATTTGTGAGTGACGCGAGCGACATTCCCGCGGCGCATGAGGGCGAGGGCGAGTGGGCCCTGAATGTCTCTATTTGCGGTTCCGAGTTTTTCGTAGATGGCGACCGCTTTATTCCAGCTTTCCACGGCCTCGGCGGTTTTGCCGAGGTTGCTTCCATTGTGCCCGCCGAGGACGTCGCCCACTTTCACGTAGGCTCTGGCGATTTCGATGGACAGATCACGGTCACCGGCTGCTTCGGCGCCAAGCGCATCGAGATATTGAAGCGACGTGGTGACGAGCATCTGGCGGGCCTTCATGGTGCCGGCGATGCGGTAGAGTTCGTCGTCGACTTCAAAGACGAATTTGTTGGCGAGGGCGCGGACCTGTTGAAAACGACGGGAGGCGACGCGAGCCTGCCAGGCGGTGGCGGCGATGCCACCGGTGAGGGCGACCAGAAGCAGGGCGGCGAGCGCCACCGACCAGCGATTGCGGCGTGTGAATTTGGCGACGCGGTACGAGAGAGTATCGGGACGGGCGAGGACGGGGCGATCGTCGAGAAACCGCTGGATATCTTCGGCGAACTGTTCGACGGTCGAGTAGCGGCGGGCCGGTTCCTTGCGGAGGGCCATGCCGAGGATGTTGTCGAGATCGGAACCGAGGTTTGGCTTGGGCGGTTCGGTTTCGCAGACGACGCGGACGACCTCTTCGGCGGAGTAGGTGGTCAATTTTTGGGCGCGTTCGCCGGTGAGAAGTTCGAAGAGGACGAGGCCGAGGGAGTAGACGTCGGTGGAGGTTGTGATGGGGCCGCCGCGGACCTGTTCGGCGGAGGCGTAGTCCGGCGTGAGGAGGTTCATGCCGGTGAGAGTTTCGAGGACGGTTCCTTTGGCTCGTTCGGGATCGAGGAGTTTGGCGATGCCGAAATCGAGGAGTTTCGGTTCGCCATCGGCGGTGACGAGAATGTTGGCTGGCTTAATATCGCGGTGGATGACGAGGCGCTGGTGGGCGTGTTGGACCGCGGCGCATACCTTGAGGAAGAGGCGGAGTTTGGCTAGTTGGCTGAGGTGATTCTGTTCGGCGAACTGGGTGACGGAGAGGCCGCCAGGGATGTACTCCATGACGAAGTAGGGCATGCCGGCGGGGGTGGTGCCGCCATCAATGAGGCGGGCGATGTTGGGATGTTCGAGGGCGGCGAGAATCTGACGTTCGTGGCGGAAGCGAGAGAGGGCGAATTGCCCGCGGGCGCGGACAACCTTAACGGCAACCTCCTGGCGGTATTCGTCGTCATCGCGGTGGGCGAGGTAGACGGCGCCCATGCCGCCTTCGCCGATTTTGCGATCGAGGCGATAGGGGCCGAGGCGGCCGGATTCGCCATCGGCGACGATGGCGTTGGAGAGGCGGGAGACGGCTTCGGGGATGAGGCGGGCGCCGGCGGATTCGGCGTCGAGGAGGGATTCGACTTCGGCGCGGAGGATGGGATCGCCCTGGCAGGCCTCTTCGAGAAAGACGGGGCGCTCAGCTGGGGGGAGTTCGACGGCTTCGTCGAAGATTTGTTCGATGCGTTCCCAGTTATTCATGATTGCGGGGCCTCGCCCTGGATAAAGCGATAGAGCCAGGCGTGGGCGAGGCGGAGGTCGCGTTCGACGGTGCGGCTGGACATATCGAGAGCGATGGCGATTTCCTGGACGGTGAGCCCGCCGAAGTAGCGCATTTCAATGGCCTTGGCTTTGCGGGGCGAGATTTGTTCGAGGGCGGTGAGGGCGGCGTCGAGAGCGATGACTTCGCCGGCGCCTTCGGCGGAGATGGCGAGGCCCTCTTCGAAGGTGATGCGTTGTGCCTGGCCGCCACGTTTGGCAGCATTTTTGCGGCGGGCGTGTTCCATGAGTACCTGGCGCATGAGGCGGGCGGCGATGCCGAGGAAGTGGGAGCGATCTTCGAGCGAGATGTGCTGATCGGCGGCAAAGCGGAGATAGACTTCGTGGACGAGGGCGGTGGGCTGGAGGGTATGGACAGCGCGTTCCTGGCGCATGATGGAGCCGGCGAGGCGGCGAAGTTCCGGATAGACGAGGCTGGTGAGTTGGTCGAAGGCGGCGGCATCGCCGGCGCGCCAGGATTGGAGCAGGACAGTGACGTTTCCGGCTGGGGAGGGAGGAGAAGCAAGCATGTTCATTTATGTCTCGCAATAATGTGCGCCAACGGATCGCGAAGACCGCGATCCGTTGGCGTTTTTTTTGCTATCGGACGCGGGTGGTGTTGGAGACCAGGCGTTCGGCGGCGTTGGGGGCGTAGCTGGCAGAGACGATTGATTGTTTCAGTCCGAGGGTGGCGTGGCCGATCTGCGTGAAGGTATCGGAATCGTCGTCGCCATGAAGGCCGGTGGCGGAGGCCCACTGCTGGAAGGTCATCTGGTTGCTGATGATTTGGGCGGCCGGGACGAGTTCGAGGCCGGTGAAGGAAGTCTGACCGGTGGCGCCGTCGCGGATGGTGTAGCGTTTGGATCCGCGGTTGGAGACGATGATTTCGGTGAGTCCATCGCCATTGACGTCGCCGACCATGACCTGGTCGTCGTCGGCTTCGAAGGCGATGTTCAGAACCGTGGGGGCAATGATGTTGGTTGTGGTGTTGAAGGTGAGAAGGCGGCCGGTGGTGCGTTCGTAGGCGGCGAATTTCACGATATGACCGCAGTCATCATCTGTGTCGATGAAGCGGCCCAAAGGCAGTGTGACGCCGGGGGCGCCGATGATGGCGTTGACCACGGCGCCGGTGCGGGACGAGCGGAAGCGGAACTGGGCGGTGGTTTGGTTGAAGATGGCGATGTCGGCGAGGCCGTCGCCGTCATAGTCCGCGGGGACGAGGTGGAGTTGGCTGGTGGCGGGGTTGAGATTGGCGTAGTTGGGGGTTTCGTGGATGGTTACGGCGCCGTTGTTGGAGTTGCGGATGGCCCATTGGCCGGTGGTTTTGTTGAAGAGGGCGAGGGCAGGTTTACCCGGGCCGCTGAAGTTGGCGGTGATGGGGACGGTGAATGCGAGGGGGTCCGCGAAGGCGGGAAGGGCGGTGAGGGATTCGCTGGAGCGGACGGACCAGGAGCCGGAGTTGCGGTTGTAGGTAGTAACGATGTCGCCGTCGGTGTAGGGCCCGAAGAAGACATTTTCGACCGACGCCAAAGCGTAGGTAGAGTTCACCGAGACCACCTTATAGGGGTACTGGACGGAGGTGAGCTTGTAGGGGCCTTGGGAGGAGGTTAAGATGCTAGACTCGCCGCGGGCGCGGATGGTGGTTCGGCCGACTTCTCCGGGAGAGAGGACGTTGTCCGGACCGGCATCGACGATCATGAGGTAGGCGAGGCCGCCGAGGGGAGAGCGGACAATGGAGGCGCGATTTTCGACGTAGGCGCGGGTGTCGAGCTTGTTGACGAGAATGCCAACGGGGCCCGGAATGGGCGTGGCGCCTGTGTTCTGGACGAGAACCTCGTGGTTGATCCCGCCGGGCACAGGGACCGGAGCGGGGCCAGGGAGGATGGAGAGGGACTGGGCGGCGAGCGAGACGGCTGCCGCGAGGATGGTGATGATTTTCATGGTTGGGATTTCCTTCACCAGGGAGTGTGCAAATGGCGAGGAAAACCCGACAAAGATTTTTTTGGGTGGATGGTAAGCTAGTAGGAGTCGGGGCGTAGCGTAGCCCGGTATCGCGCCTGCTTTGGGAGCAGGAGGTCGGGGGTTCGAATCCCTCCGCCCCGACCATTTTCAAGCGGAATCCTATTGCGCCGTCGGCTTGACCGCTCCTTTACCGCTGTAAACATTTCCGAACGCGGTTGGTGCCGGGCGGGCGCGGAGCGGGCGAATTGTGGCAAATCGTTAGGATTTGGCAGTGGATTGCGTTGTCCGGGCACCGCTGCACGCGGCGAAAAACTTTTGCAGAAGTTTAAACGAATTTTACTTCCGTGGCGTCAAAGTAGATCAGAGCCCGACCTTTATACCGGAGAATACTTCCTTTGGGATACGCCCTCATGTCTGCGGTCCTGTTGTGCCTTGCGTTGTCGGGCTGCGCGAAACACGACAATGCGGCGGTGGACGCGGCGACACGGGCGCCGTCGGGCCCGGTGCGAAATCCAGGCGACCGGGTGGTGCGGGTTTCGGGGACGATCCAGGCGTTGCAATCGGTGACGCTGCGGGTGCCGCAGATTTCCGGACAGAACAGCCGCGTGACGCTGGCGGTATTGATCCCGAACGGGTCGACGGTTCATCAGGGAGACACGCTGGCAGAGTTTGACCAGACAACGGTGCTGGACGAGGAACGCGAGGTGAAGGCCAAGCTGAGTGAGGCGGGCTTCGCGCTGGAGGAGCGGCAGGCGAAGGCGCGCAGCGACGCGGCCAAGCGGACGGCGGCGATGACCGAGGCGGAGGCCGATCTGTCGAAGGCGCGGATCCAGTTGCGAAAGGCGGAGATCCTGAGCGAAATCGACAAGCGGAAGAACGAGACGCTGGCCGAGAGCGCGGCGGAGCGGGTGACGAGTTTGAAGAAGTCGAATGCGCTGCGGGATGCCGAGGACACGGCGGCGACGGGTGTGCTGGAGAAGAAGCGGGACCGGCTGGCGATCCAGTTGGAACGGATCCGGGCGAACCTGGAGAAACTGGTGATCAAGGCGCCGCACGACGGTATGGTGGCGCTGGAGAATACGTGGCGGAACGGGTCGATGGGGCCGCCGCAAGAGGGCGATATGCTGTCGCCGGGCCAGCCGGTGCTGCGGCTGTTCAACCCCGGCGAGATGGTGGTGGACGGGACGGTGAGCGAGGCCGACGTGGTGATTCTGCCGAAGGCGGCGGCGGCGACAGTGTACCTGGACGCCTATCCCGGGGCGACGTTCGCGGCGAAGCTGGAATCGGCTAGCCCGGTGGCGACGGCGGGGCTGGATTCGCCGATTCGCACGTTTTCAGCGCGATTCCGGCTGGAGGGGCGCGACCCGCGATTGTTGCCGGACCTTTCGGCGTCGCTGGAGATTGTGAAGGAGCGTTCGCAATGAAGCGACAGGGCTTGATCCTGCTATTCCTGCTGCTGGTGACGGCGGCTTCCGGCGCGTGGGCGTATTTGCGGCTGTCGCGCGGCGCGGCAGTATCGACCCTGCCCACGGCCGTCTCTCGCAAGGGCGAATTTCTGGTGTTCGTTTCTGCCCGGGGGGAGTTGATGGCGGAACGGTCCGCGCTGGTGACGGCGCCGTTGAACGTGCCGAACCTGCAACTGATCTGGACGGCCACTCCCGGGGCGCCGGTGAAGAAGGGCGACGTGATCCTGAAGTTCGACGTCAGCGGCGCCAAGCGCCAGTTGCAGGAAAAAGAAGCGGCGTTGAAGCAGGCCGAGGCGGGGCTGGAGCAGGCGATCTCCAACGCCTCGATTGCCGAGGAGCAGGACAAGCTGGAAGTAGCCTCGCTGGCGCACGCGGTGAAGCGGGCCGAGATTGAAGTTTCCAAGCAGGAGATTGTGAGCAAACTGCAGGCCGAGCAGAGCCGGATCGATTTGGACCTGGCGCGAAGCAAGCTGCGGGTGCAGCAGGCGGCGCTGGCGTTTAACCGGGCGTCGGCCGCATCGAAGGTGGCGGCGATGCGAGCGGTGGCGGACAAGTCCCGGGCGGAGGTGGCGCTTTCCACGGCGCGGATCTCCCGCATGGAAGTGGCAGCGCCTTCCGATGGAATATTGAGTTTTCTGATGAATTACTCGCAGGGGTGGATGAACGCCAAGCCGTTCAAGGTGGGCGACAACGTGTGGCCGGGGAGTTCGGTGGCCGAGATTCCCGACCTGCACAGCATGCGGTTCAAGGGGAAACTGGAGGAGATTGAGCGGGCGCGGGTAGTGACGAAGCAGGCGGCGCGCATCCATCTGGACCCATTTCCGGAGACACCATTTCCGGGAGCGGTCACCTCCATTACGCCACTGACGGAACAGAATTTTGAGTGGCCGCCGTCGCGGAGTTTCCGGGTGTACACGTCGTTCGACACGATTGATCCGCGCCTGCGACCGGGCATGAACGGACGGGCCGACGTGGTGGTGGACCGGATTCCGGCGGCGATCAGCATTCCGAGCAAGGCCGTGTTTTCCCGCGACGGAAAGCCGTTTGTGCTGTTGGTGACGGCGGAGGGGAACCGGCCGGTGCCGGTGGAAGTATTGGCGCGGAACCCGGACGAGGTGGCGGTGCGCGGGTTGGAGGAGGGCGTCCGCGTGGCGCTGATCGACGAGGGCGCCGGCAAGAAAAAGGACGGAGGAAAATGAACATCAGATACGCCGGGCTGCTGCTGTTGATAGCCGTGCTGCTGCTGGCCGGGTGGGGCGGGGCGCGGGTCTTTCAGGAGATTCAATCGACGGGCGGGAGCGTGATGCCGACGACGAAGGTGAAGCGCGGCGACGTGACGTTTCACGTTTCGGCGCAGGGCGCGCTGCAGGGCGGCAAATCGCAGGTGCTGACGGCGCCGATGACGGGGAGCCGGGAGATCGTGTTAACGACGCTGCGACTGCCGGGCGAGTTGGTGGAGAAGGGCGCGGTGATCGCGGAGTTCGACACGACGGAGGAGACGTACAAGTTGCGGGAGGCGGAGGCGGACCTGGGAGAGGCGGAGTTGCAGGTGAAGCAGTCGGAGTTTGAATCGCAGGCGCGGGAGGAGGAACTGCTGTACGAGTTGATGAAGGCGCGCGCGGATTTGAAGGTGGCGGCGATTGAGCGGATCCGGAATCCGTTGATCGCGGCGTTGTCCGCACAGCAGAACGACATCAGCCACCAGGCGGCGAAGGAGCGGCTGGAGAAGTTGGAACGGGATTATCCGGCGAGGAAGTCGGCCGCGGTTTCGTCGACGGCGATCCAGATTGCGGCGCGGGATAAGGCGAAGATGATGGCGGCGACGGCGCGGCGGAATATCGACATGATGACGCTGCGTGCGCCGATGGCCGGGTATGTGAACGTGGAGCGGAATCAGAACAGCAACTTCTTCTATCAGGGAATGCAACTGCCGCTGCTGCAGGTGGGCGACGCGGTGCGGCCGGGCATGCCGGTGGCGCAGATTCCAGATCTGTCGACGTGGGAGGCGACGGCGCAGATTGGAGACGAAGACCGCGGGCACATTGCCATGGGGCAGCCGGCGGAGATTGAGCTGGTGGCGTTGGCGGGGAAGAAGCTGAAGGGGACGGTGACGAACCTGGGCGGCACGACCGGGCCACCGTGGAACCGGCGGTTTGAGTGCAAATTGAACGTGCAGGGGGCGACGGCGGAGATGCGGCCGGGGATGACGGCGCGCGTCGTCATCGCCACCCATACTGCCAGGAACGTGTTGTGGATTCCGGCGCAGGCGCTGTATGAAAGTGACGGGCGGAAGTTTGTCTATTTGGAGAATGCCGGCGGATTTGTGGCGAAGGATGTGACGTTGGTGCGGCGGGGCGAGAGCCAGGTGATTGTGGACGGACTGCGGGAGGGCGACGTGGTGGCGATGGCGAATCCGACGCAGAATCAGGAACGGGCGAAGAAAGACGGCGGCGCGACAAAGGCGATAGCGAAATGAGAGTCATCAACCTGCGGGGGGATTTCAGCGCGGCGTTTGCGAATCTGTATGCGCAGAAGATGCGGACGCTGCTGACGGCGCTGGGGATTGTGTTCGGCGTGGGTTCGGTGATCGGGATGTTGTCGATTGGGGCGGGGGCGCGGGAGGAGTCGCTGCAATTCATTGAGAATCTGGGCGTGCGGAACATTCTGGTGGAGTCGCGGCCGGCGACAAGCGCCGAGGAGTTGCAGCAGCGGCGGCGGGTTTCGCCCGGGCTGACGGAGCGGGATATCCGCGTGCTGGAGGCCAACCTGGAGGGGATGGAACTGCTGTCGCCCCGGCGGTCCTTGCACCCGGCGCGGATTCTGCCGAAGCCAACGGGGTCGGTCCCGGACATGCATGGGGTGCGTCCGGCGTTTGCGGCGATTCATGGTCTGGCGATCCAGGAGGGGCGGTTCTTCACCGAGGAGGAGAACGACGGCAGCGTGGCGGTTTGCGTATTGGGGCAAGCGGCTAAGCAGGCGATGATCGGCTTTGGCCCGGGTGTCGGCAAACAGGTGAAGGTGAATGACACGTGGCTGGAGGTGGTGGGGGTGCTGGCGGAGAATGTGACCGACGGGGGGTTGAATGTGAAGTCGCTGGACCGGGCGAACGCGATCTTCATTCCGGCGAACACATTTAAGTTTCGATTCTGGGATTCGAGCCGGTTTTTGAAGGATGAACTGGACGGGGTGGATGTGCGGATGAAGCCGGACGCCGACAGCGTGGCGGCGGCTAAGGTGGTGACCGCGGTGCTGGGCTCCACGCACCGGGGCGCGGAGGATTTCACGGTGACGATTCCGGCGGCGTTGCTGGCGCAGCAGCAACGGACGCAGACGATTTTCACCTACGTGATGGTGGCGATCGCGGCGATTTCGCTGCTGGTTGGCGGGATTGGGATTATGAACATCGTGCTGGCGACGGTGCTGGAGCGGACGAGGGAGATCGGCATTCGGCGCGCGGTGGGCGCGCGGCGCGGCGATATTGTGCGGCAGTTTCTGACGGAGTCGATACTCATTTCCGTCGCGGGCGGGATTCTGGGCATTGCGTGCGGCTTGCTGATTGCGTGGGTGATTGCGCAGGCGGCGGAATGGAAAACGATCGTGACGACGGCATCGATTGTGATTGCCTTTGGGGTGTCGGTTTCGATCGGGGTGCTGTTCGGGATCTATCCGGCGATGAAGGCGGCGGAGATCGATCCGATTGAAGCGCTGCGGTACGAGTAGGGTTAGGCCGGATAGACTTTGCGGATAGCGGCCACAATGTCGGTAAGATCCTGGCGGGTGTACTTGGGGTCCAAGGGGACGCCGGCGAAGCGTTGCAGGATGTCGATGGTTTGCGGGCAGGATTGGGCGCCGTACTGCAGGGCCTTGCCGCGGGGGGTGCTGTAGCTGGGCCAGCCGGGGGGCGTGGCTTTGGCGATGATGTGGGAAAGGGTCGGCAGGATGACCGAGCCGCCGGGCTTGGCGGCGGTGATGTTTTCGGCCTTCATGGCGGTGAGGAAGCGGTCGGCGCGGTCCTTGGTTTTGAGGTCGAAGAAGACGCCGGCGCCGAGCTCACCGGCGGGGTCGGGGAGGTGGCGAAACTGGATGTTGGGGAGGTCGCGGATACCGTCGTAGACGTGGCGGGCGTTGGCGCGGATGGCGGCGACGACTTTATCGAGCTTGCGAAGTTGGGCGAGGAGGACCCCGCCGGTGAATTCGCTCATGCGGTAGTTGGCGCCGAAGAGCCACGGGACGCGGGGTTCGCCGACCTGCTGCTGGTGGGGGGCGCGGAAGCCGCCGAGATCGTGGAAGCGGGAGGCGCGTTCGAACAGGACGGGATCGTTGGTGACGACGGCGCCGCCCTCGCCGGCGGTTATGGTTTTATTGAGCTGGAGGCTGTAGATGCCGATGTCGCCGTAGGAGCCGACGGGGCGGCCGTTGTAGGAGGCGCCGACGCTTTGGGCGCAGTCTTCGATTACTTTCAGTTTGTGCTTTTTGGCGATGGCGAGGACCTGATCGAGGCGGCAGGGGTTGCCCTGGAGGTGGACGGCGATGACGGCTTTGGTTTGGGGGGTGATGGCGCGTTCGAAGGCCGCCGGGTCGATGTTGAAGGTGGTATCGATTTCGACGCAGACGGGGAGGGCGCCGGCGAGGAGAACGGCGTTGAAACAGGAGTGCCAGGTCCAGGCGGGGAGGATGACTTCGTCTCCGGGGCCGATTTCGAGGGCGGCCATGGCGACTTGCAGCGCGGCGGTGCCGGAGGTGACGCCGAGGGCGAATTTGGTCTGCATCCGCGCGGCGAACTCCTTTTCAAATTGCAGGACTTTGGTGGGGGTTTTGGCGCCGTACCAGCGGAAGGGGGACTGGGCGTCGAGGACGTCGTTGAGTTCGGCGCGCTCCTTGTCGTCGTAGTATTGGGTACCCCAGTAGCCGGGGCGGAGGAGGGTGGCGCGGACGGGCGTGGTGGTGGCTGCGCTGGCGGAAAGGGCAGCGGTGGTGGCGGCGACGAATTTGCGGCGTTCCATGGCTTGGCTCATGGTATGGCAAATTGGGGCCGTGCGCTAGGGGCGTGGGGATGTGACGCGGCGGGTGCCGCGGAGTTCGTTGCCCTGGTTGTTGCGGCCGGTGAGGGTTTTGCCATCGGGGCTGAGTTCGACGGTGTCGATGTAGCCGCCCTTTTCCATGGTGAAGCGGAAGCGGTTGGCGCCGAGGTATTCCCAGGGGCCTTCGTTGATTTTGGAGCCGTTCAGATAGACGGTGACGCGGTGCTGCGGGTGGACGACGAGAAACTGGCCGGCGACCCAATCGAAGGAGCCGGGGAGCCAGGGTTCTGATCCGGTGTTGATGGTGTTTGTTGCTAGGCGGGTCCAGTTGGAGGTGCCGGTTCGTTGGGGGCCAGTGAGTTCGCGGACGGTGCCGGTGGCGGTGCGGGCGTCGTTGGCGAAGCGCATTTCGTAGTAGCCCTTTATCGCGCCGTCGCGGGTGACGTAGTCGATTTTGAATGTTCCGGTGCTGGTGAAGTAGGCGGGGCCGGCGGCTTCGCCTAAGCCTTTTCCTGGGCCTGGTAGCGATTGTTGCCGAGGGCAGTGATGACCCAGGAGGCGCCGGGGACGTGTTGCCAGGCGCCGGTGGGGTCGATGTTGCCGGAGATGGCTTCTCGGGCGTAGGCGCCGGTCCAGCGGATGGCGCCGTTGGGGTTGGCGGTGCGGCCGGCGAGGCGGCCGGCGTTGTCGAGCTCGGCGGTCCAGGTGGCGATGTCGTTGTTATCCAGGCGGCGGAAGGCGACGGTGATGGCGTTGGCGCGGGTCCAGCCGACGCCTTCGCCGGTGGAGCGGCCGCCCATGGCGAAGGTGGCCTGGAGCGATTCGCCGGATTGGCGGATGGTGACACAGTCCTGCGCGTTGGCGGTGTTGCACCAGGTACCGGAAAGGCTCTGCCCGGAGAGTGTCGACAGGCAGGCGAGGAGGACGAACGTTGACCTCATTTTGGGCCTCTTTTTGCACCCTGACCGGCACTTCACCCGGGGTCACCGGTCGCCCTCAGTATAGATCCGATCGTGGCGATTTGTTACCAGGAAATAGTTGACAGACGGGCGGGGGGAGGCGGTAGTGTAGTGGGCACCCATGGTTACCTTTACACGTGCGATTGACAGTGCTTACGCCGAGATTTTGACGCCGGAGGCGGTGGCGTTTCTGGTGGCGCTATCGGAGAAGTTCGATGCGCGGCGGGAGGAGCTGCTGGCTAAGCGCGCGGTGCGATGGGAGGAGTTACGACGGGGCGTGCTGCCGGGCTTTTTGCCGGAGACGGCGGCGGTGCGGTCGGGCGATTGGAAAGTGGCGGCGATACCGGCGGCGTTGATGGACCGGCGTGTGGAGATCACGGGGCCTGTTGACCGAAAGATGGTGATCAACGCGTTGAACTCCGGGGCGTCGGTGTTCATGGCGGATTTTGAAGACGCCAATTCGCCGACGTGGGACAACAACCTGCAGGGGCAGGTGAATATGCGGGATGCCAATCGGGGGACGATCGGATTTACGAGCCCCGAGGGGAAGGTTTATAAGCTGAACGAGACGACGGCGGTGCTGCTGGTGCGGCCGCGCGGATGGCACCTGGTGGAGAAGCATATGCTGATCGACGGGAAGCCGATTTCGGGCTCGTTGTTCGATTTTGGGCTGTATTTCTTTCATAACGCGGCGGAGTCGTTGGGGCGGGGGCGGGGGCCCTATTTCTACTTGCCGAAGATGGAGAGCCATTTGGAGGCGCGGCTTTGGAACGACGTGTTTGTGTTTGCACAGGAGTATTGCGGGGTGCCGCAGGGGTCTGTGCGGGCAACGGTGTTGGTGGAGACGATTCTGGCGTCCTTCGAGATGGACGAGATTTTGTATGAGTTGCGGGACCACTCGGCGGGGTTGAACTGCGGGCGGTGGGACTACATTTTCAGCTACATCAAGAAGCTGGGGCACCGGTCGGATAAAGTGTTGCCGGACCGGGCGCAGGTGACGATGACGAAGGCGTTTTTGAAGGCGTATGTGGACCTGTTGATTCAGACGTGCCACAAGCGCGGGATTCACGCAATGGGCGGGATGGCGGCGCAGATTCCGATCAAGAACGACGCGGCGGCGAACGAGCAGGCGTTGGAGCGTGTGCGGCAGGATAAGCTACGCGAGGTGAAGGCCGGGCACGATGGGACGTGGGTGGCGCATCCGGGGTTGATCCCGATTGCGAAGGCCGTTTTTGATGAGTTCATGCCGGGGCCGAATCAGATCGGCGTGCTGCGAGAGGACGTGCA
>CAMATG010000036.1 GCA_945860645.1 Candidatus Sulfopaludibacter sp. SbA3
GGATCCGGCCCCGCCCCGAACGCCAGCGCTAAAAAGCCCCGCCGTCTCACTTTACCGGCGAATACGCCGCGGCTTTATACAACGCCACTTTGAAGAACGCGTTGATCTGCCCATGCTCGGCAATGGAAGCCGTCCGCACCCGGATCCACTCCTCATCGGCCTGGAACGTTGCCCACGCCGCCTCCCGCGCCCCCAGCGAATCGAACGGCGTGAAATAAATCAGGTTCGGCATCATCTCCCCGAACAGCGCCGACGTATACAGCACCGGGTGAATCCCACACCGATGGAAGATCGCAATCTCCGGACTCTCAAACCGCTCGTGCAGCGCATGCAACTGCCGCCAAGTCGGTGCATGATAAACCCGCAATTCAAACACCCGCGGCTTCTCTCCGCCCGCCTGCAGCAACGGCGAATACGGAGTCCCCTCCAGCAGCGATTGCGTGAAATGCTCATACGGCGGCTCCGCGTGGTCTTCCCAATACTCCAGCGCCGCCCGCATGTCCGGGTCCGAACGCATCGACAGCCGCGCCTCCTGCCACTGCGCGAACGAGTCCCATTCCGCCACCACCGCCACCTGCGGCATATGCTCCGTCATTACCCCGTCCAGCACCAGCACGGACTGGGATCCCGTCAGCCGCGTATACGCCGGCAGCCACGCCTCCTCCAGCCACCCGTGCAGCCGCCCGCCCTGGCTCGAATTCTTCAGAAAATACTGCTCAAATGTGTACAGCTTTGTCGACACGTTGTTCATGTGAATAATGGTGGACCCGAACCGCGCGTTCACAGAAAACGCCGCAGCCGAATCATAATGAACAGAGTACCGTCATGAGGGTCCCCTTTGCCGCAAGAATCCTGGCAGCCGCCTTTTGCCTCCCCGCAACCTACGCTGCCGACTACCGCCCCCCCGCCGGTACCCGCCAGGTCGTAAAGCGGCCCGGCGGCGAATCCATCCTCCCCGGCGGCCGCTTCACCGCCCCTCTCGGCCGCCAGTTCCAAACCGGTCCCGGCCCCTGGGGTCTCGCCATCTCCCCCAACGGCAAACGCGTCGTCTCCGCCGATGGCGGCCCCCGCGGCTTCTCCCTCACCCTCCTCGACAACAAGTCCGGCGCCTGGCGCATCGAACACCGCGAAGCCACGAATCCCAAACCCGGCGAACCTGAAGACGCCGACGATTTCCGCTCCGTCTTCATGGGCCTGGCCTTCGAAAACAACGACGACGTCTACGCCAGCGAAGGCAACTCCGGCCACGTCCGTCTCCTCGATATCGCCACCGGCAAACGCAAACATCTCTACAATCTCAACGCCGACGGCTTCTCCGACTCCTACACCGGCGACATTGCCCACGACGCCAAACGCCATCTCCTCTACGTCGTCGATCAAGCCAACTTCCGCGTCGCCGTCATCGACACCCGCAAACAGCGCATCGTCGCCAGCGTCCGCACCGGCCGCCTCCCCTTCGCCATCACCCTCTCCCCCGACGCCAAACGCGCCTACGTCACCAACATAGGCATGTTCGAATACAGCGCCATCCCCGGCGCCTCGAAAGATGACGCCCGCGCCACCGGCCTGCCCTTCTCCGCCTTCGGCTTCCCCTCCAAGGAATCCGAACAAGGCGCCGAGCGAACCAACGCCACCGGCCAGACCGTCAAGATCCCCGGCCTCGGCAGCCCCAACGTCAAAGAGTCGAATTCCCTCACGGTGATCGATGTCGAAGACCCCGCCAACCCCAAAGTTCTCAAATTCATCCCCACCGGCCTCCCCTTCGGCCAGGGCACCCACGGCGGCTCCAGCCCCAGCGCCGTCGCGGCCCACGATACCCATATTTACGTCGCCAACGGCCACAACGATTCCATCACCGTCATCAACGCCAAATCCCTCGAAGTCGAAGACCAGATCCTCCTCCGCATCCCCGGCCTCGAAAACCTCCGCGGTATCCTCCCCACCGGCCTCGCCATCGATGGCCAAACCCTCTACGTCGCCGAAGCCGGCATCAACGCCATCGGCGTCATCGACCTCAAAACCAAAAAGCAAATCGCCCACCTCCCCGCCGGCTGGTTCCCCACCCGCATCGCCATCCACGACGGCACCATGTACGTCACCAACGCCAAGGGCAACGGCACCGGTCCCAACGCCTCCATGACCAAGGCCTTCGACAACAGCTTCATCACCGATCAGCGCCGCGGCACCATCTCCATTTACCCCATTCCGGACCCGGCCGATTACCCCAAACACACCGCCCACGTCCTCCAACTCAACGGCTTCGACAAACCCGTCGAACCCGCCAAACTTCCCGATGCCATCCAGTACGTCGTCGTCATCGTGAAGGAAAACCGGACGTTCGACGAAGTCTTCGGCGACGTCGTCTCCGCCTCCAACGCCCCCGTCAACGGCGCCTGGGACCTCGCCCGCTTCGGCCAATATGCCGTCGTCGCCCCCGAACGCGGCGCACTCCAAAGCCGTGTCTCTCTAAAAAGCGCCGCCGTCACCCCCAACCACCGCGCCCTCACCGAACAGTTCGCCTTCTCCGACAACTTCTACGCCGATAGCGAAGTCTCCGTCGACGGCCACCACTGGCTCGTCGGCTCCTACCCCAACGCCTGGACCGAATCCACCCTCATGGCCGCCTACGGGGGCCAGAAGGACTTCCGCTTCCCCACCTCCGCCCCCGGCCGCTTCCTCTTCACCGGCAGCAACAGCTCCATCCACCCCGAAGAGCAGCTCGAAGCCGGCGCCCTCTGGCACCACCTCGAACGCCACAACATCCCCTTCCGCAACTTCGGCGAAGGCTTCGAACTCGCCGGCATCGACGAAGGTCCCGGCCTAAAACCGACCGGCGCCCGCTTCCTCACCAACGTCCCCATGCCGGACCCCCTCTTCCGCAACACCTCCCGCGATTATCCCGGCTACAACACCAACATCCCCGACCAGTTCCGTGCCAACGTCTTCATCAGCGAAATGGAGAAGCGCTACATCCTCGGGAACGAAAAGCTCCCCCGCTTCATCTTCATCCACCTTCCCAACGACCACATCGCCAAGCCCCGCCCCGACGACGGCTACCCCTTCGCCGCCTCCTACGTCGCCGATAACGACTACGCCCTCGGCCGCATAATAGAGTTCCTCAGCAAAAGCCCCTGGTGGAAACAGATGGCCGTCTTCGTCACCGAAGACGACTCCCAAGGCGGCGTCGACCACGTCGATTCCCACCGCACCGTCCTCATGGTCGCCAGCCCCTACGCCCGCAAAAACTACGTCTCCAAAACCAACTCCAGCTTCCCCGGCCTCCTCAAAACCGTCTTCCGCCTCCTCAAACTCCCCGCCCTCAACCTCTTCGACGCCACCGCCGCCGACCTCGCCGATTGCTTCACCGACAAGCCCGACTTTACCCCCTTCACTCTCAAACCCATCCGCCCCGAACTCTTCGACCCCGCCAAGGCCCGCGACCCCCTCGACCCCAAGCCCGGCCCCCTCATGGACGACCCCAAAGCTCTACGCGAACAGCACCAGCAACCCTAGTGCAACGCTGCTCAGGTACTAGGGCCTTGCTTTCTACCCCCTACGGCAATACCCCCATTTCGGTTGTAAGGCTTAGAAAATAATGGACTAAACGTTGACTCCATCAGGCTATACTGCCCTTATGCTCCGTTCCGGAAAGTCCCTCCTCCTCGCCCCGTTTTTCCTCCTCGCCGCCTCCGCAGCCCCCTTCACCATCTCCGTAAATTTCACTGGTGGCCTCACCTCCTCCCAGCAGTCCATCTTCAGCACCGCCGCTAATATCTGGATGGGCCTCCTCCCCTCCTACCAGCCGGGCATCTCCATCGCCGCCCTCAACATCAACGCCTCCGGCGTCGCATTCGATGGCGTTGGCGGCATCCTCGGCGGCGCTGGCCCGGACACGCTCACCACCCAAGGCGGCTACACCCTCGCCACCACGGGCACCATGCAATTCGACTCCGCCGATCTCGCCAACATGGAATCCAACGGCAGCCTCCTCCCCGTCATCCTCCACGAAATGGCCCACGTCATGGGCTTCGGCACCCTCTGGACCGCTAACGGCGTCTACATCAACAACACCGGCCAATACACCGGCCCCGCCGCCCTCTCCACCTACAAAGTGGAGTTCTCCCAGCCCAGCGCCACATTCATTCCCGTCGAGCTCGGCGGTAGCCCCGGTACCGCCAACGGCCACTGGAACGAATTCGATGGCGGCGGCTCCCTCACCGGCATCATCAGCCCGTTGGGTGACATGCAGTTTGAAATCATGACCGGCTGGATCAACACCCCCTATTTCATCAGCCAAACCACCGTCGCCTCTTTCGTCGACATCGGCTTCCAATCCGCGTCCGCCGATGTGCCCGAACCCGCATCCATGGCCCTCATCAGCGTCGGCCTGCTCGCCATCGGGGTTCTCCGTCGCCGCGCCCGCTAGATTTCGTTCCCCAATAAAACTTAACTTCGATAGAATACCCCCATGAAATGGCCCCTCGCCGTTGTGGCGGTTCTCTGTCTGCCCGCCGCCGAAACCCCGGCTGAGTTCTTCGAAACCAAGGTCCGCCCGGTCCTGGCCAAGAACTGCTTCTCCTGTCATACCCAAACCAAGCTCGGCGGCCTCGCCATGTTCTCCCGCGAGGATCTCCTCAAAGGCGGTAAATCCGGCCCCGCCCTCGTCCCCTCCGATCCCGGAAAAAGCCTCCTCGTCCAGGCCATCACCCACCAACACGCCAGCCTCAAAATGCCGCCCTCCGGCAAGCTCGACGACGCCTCCATCGCCACCCTCAAATCCTGGATCGCCAACGGCGCCATCTGGCCCGAAAGTGCCGTCAAACCCAGCAAACAATACTCGGTCACCGCCGAACAGCGCCAGTGGTGGGCCTTCCAACCCGTCGCCAATCCCGCCCCTCCAGCCGTCAAAAACAAGGCCTGGGTCAAGACCCCCATCGATGCCTTCATCCTCTCCGCCCTCGAAGCCAAGAATCTCAAACCCACCGCCCCCGCCAGCCGCCGCACCCTCATCCGCCGCGCCACGCTCGACCTCACCGGCCTCCCTCCCACCGCCGCCGAAATCGACGAGTTCGAAAAGGACAAATCCCCCCAAGCCTTCGCCAAAGTCGTCGACCGGCTCTTGAACAGTCCCCACTACGGCGAACGCTGGGGCCGCCTCTGGCTCGACGTCGCCCGCTACTCCGACGACAAGCTCAACTCCACCATGGACGAGCCCCGCCCCAACGCCTTCCGCTACCGTGACTGGGTCGTCCAGGCGTTGAACAAGGACCTCCCCTACGACACCTTCGTCAAAGCCCAACTCGCCGGCGATCTCCTCAACAACCCCGACCTCATCGCTGGCACCGGCCTCTACGGCCTCAGCCCCGAGTTCCAGGACGACCGTGTCGACGTCACCAGCCGCGGCTTCCTCGGCCTCACCGTCGCCTGCGCCCAGTGTCACGACCACAAGTTCGACCCCATTCCCACCAAGGACTATTACTCGCTCTTAGGCGTCTTCAACAGCTCCAAACAGAACGAATTCCCGTTGGCCCCCAAGCCCGATGTCGACGCCTGGACCGCCAAGAAGAAGGCTCTCGATAAAGCCAAGGAAAACCTCGACAAGTACTACGCCAAACAGGCCGAACAACTCGCGGAAATGTTCGCCGCCAAGGCCGACAAATACCTGCTCGCCGCCCAGGACAAAGGCCCCTACGACGGCCTCGACGCCGAGACCATCCAGAAGTTCCGCAACTACCTCAAGAAGAAAGATCGCCTCGCCAAAATCAATGCGGATCCCAACCTCTTCCGCGCCGAACTCATCGCCGTCCAGGAAGAGAAAAAGGAGATCGACGACACCAACAACATCCGCCTCGGCGGGTCCAAGGAACGTCGCGATCTTTCGCAAGCGGACCTCCTCTCTCTCGCCCCCGATAAGTTCTACCTCTGGCGCGATTTCTATCGCAACGGCGGCGTCTTCCACTACGCCCCCGGCAAGATCGATCGCTTCCTCGAAGGCCAATGGCGCGAGCATCTCAACCTGCTCAAACAAATCGTCGAAGTCGCCCAAAAAGCGCTCCCCGAACAGTACCCCTTCCTCCACGCCATGGCTGACGTGGAGAAGCCCAAAAACGAGCGCATCTACCTCCGTGGCAACCGCGCCAATCTGGGCGACGAAGCCCCCCGCGGCTGGCTCACAATCCTCTCCGCCAAAGCCGAACCGGCCCGCTTCGAAAAGGGCAGCGGCCGCCTCGATCTGGCCGAGAAGATCGCCGCCAAGGACAACCCCCTCACCCCCCGAGTCATGGTCAATCGTATCTGGCAGGGCCACTTCGGCGAAGGTATCGTCCGGTCTACGTCGAACTTCGGCCGCCTCGGCGAAAAGCCCTCCCACCCCGAACTGCTGGACTATCTGGCCACGAAATTCATGGAGCAAAACTGGTCCCTGAAAGCCATGCACCGCGAGATCATGCTCTCCTCGGTCTATCAGCAAGCCACCGGCAACATCGAAGGCGAAAATCGCCTCCTCGAACAGTTCCCGTCCCGCCGCCTCGACGCCGAATCCCTCCGCGATTCCCTCCTCGCCGTCTCTGGCCGCCTCGACCCCGCCCTCGGCGGCAAACCCTTCAACCTCGAAGACACCAAGCAAACCCGCCGCACCATCTACGGCTACGTCAGCCGCCGCCGAACAGATACTCTTCTCAATTTATTCGACTTCCCCAACCCCAACGCCACCAGCGAAAAACGCGCCTCCACCGACGTCCCCCTCCAGCGCCTTTTCCTGCTCAACAGCGCCCTCATGGCCGATTCCGCCGACGCCATCGATAAACAAGCCGCCGCCCCCACGCCCGACGAAAAAATCCGCAACGGCTACCGCGCCATCTTCGGCCGCGTGCCCTCCAAAGCCGAACTCGACCTCGGCCTCCAATACACCAAAGCCGGCGGCGACGCCTGGCCCCAATACTGGCAGGTCCTCCTTGCCACCGACGAATTCCTGATGGTGAGGTAACAACATGATGACCCGACGCGATCTCCTCCAAACCGTAGGCATGGGCTTCGGCGGCTGCGGCCTCGCCACCGCGGCAGCGGGCACGCATTTCCCCGCCAAAGCCAAACACATCATCTTCATCTTCCTGAACGGCGGCCCCTCGCAGGTCGATACCTTCGACCCCAAGCCGCTCCTCCAAAAGCACCACGGCAAGCCCATGCCAGCCGGGCCCAACCTCAAAACCGAACGCAAAACCGGCAACCTCCTCGGCTCCCCCTTCCAGTTCAACAAGTGCGGCAAAAGCGGCATCGAAGTCAGCGAAATCTTCCCCCGCATCGGCCAGAATATCGATGAGTTCACCGTCATCCGGTCCATGCATACGGACCGTCCCAACCACGAGCCTTCGCTGCTCATCATGAACTGCGGCGTTCCGCTCCCGGGCAAGCCCTCCATGGGCAGCTGGCTCAGCTACGGCCTCGGGTCGCTCAACAAAAACCTCCCCAGCTTCGTCGTCCTCTGCCCCGGCGTCCCCGTCATCGGTAGCCAACTCTGGACCTCCGCCTTCCTCCCCGCCGTCCATCAGGGCGTGCATCTGGAGACCAAGGAGAAGGACGTCCGCAAACTAGTCCCCTACATCACGCCCCGCCGCGGCGCCGAAGAACAGCGCCGCCAAATGGACCTGCTCGCGTCCTTGAACAAGCTCCAATCCGAAAGCAAATTCGATAGCGGCGTCGAAAGCATGGAAGTGGCGTTCCGCATGCAGAAGGAAGCCCCCGAAGTCTTCGACATCACGAAGGAACCGGAAAAAGTGCGCGAACGCTATGGCGATACCGCCGTCGGCCGTGGCTGTCTCATGGCCCGCCGCATGGTGGAAAAGGGCGTACGCATGGTGCAGATCTACCACGGGAACGGCCAACCCTGGGACAACCACGACGACATCCAGATCCACCGCACCCTGGCCCGCGAAGCAGATCCCGCCATCGGCTCCTTGATCGAAGACCTCCGCGACCGCGACATGCTGAAAGAGACCATCGTCCTGGTCGGCGGCGAATTCGGCCGCACGCCGAGCGTCGAAGTCAGCGGCCTGGTCAGCCATCAAAACGGCCGCGACCACAACAACCACGGCTATTCCATGCTGGTAGCCGGCGGCGGATTCAAGGGCGGCATCACCTACGGCGCCACCGACGACTTCGGCTTCAAGGCCATCGACAAACGCGTCTACGCCCACGACCTCCAAGCGACGATGCTAAAGCAAATGGGTATCGACCACACAAAGCTGACCTACCGCTACGGCGGCCGCGATTTCCGCCTCACCGACGTCGGCGGCAACCTGATTCCAGACCTGATCGCATGAAGAAAAACCTGATCCTTGTCCCCATGGCGCTGTTCGCCCTCGCCTGCGCTCTGCCGGCGCTACGAATGGCGAAGGACAACGGGGTCGCCTTCGGGGTCCACACCCTCGCGATCGGCTGGCTCGGCATTTTTTCGGGCGTATTTGCCTGGTACGCCAACCCATTCTTCGCGCTGGGCGTGCTTCTCAGTGCGTTCCGAAAGCGCATCCCAGCCACCATCTGCGCCGCCCTGGCCATGCCCATCGCCCTGACGGTATTCAACGACATCGGCCGACAACTCCCCGGCGACGAAGGCAACGTCACCAAGACCGCCATTGTCCGTCTCCTCCCCGGAGCCTACATCTGGCTAGCCAGCCTGGTCACCCTCCCCTTCGCCGCCTACTTTCGCAAATAATTGGTGCCAGGCACCAATTAACTCCCACTATCCATTTCCCTTATACAGTGCCAACCACCCCTGTCTCCTTCTATGAAAAATCATAGAATTCACCCCGTCGCCCCAGCCCCGCTACTTCTGAAAATGCGAAAACGCGCCCCCAAGATACGCCTCCCCCGGCGCCCGCCCCGTCGGCAATTAATCCGTGTCACACACCATTTAACTCCACTTCTGCTTGAACGGCGTCGGCGGCAACCTCATCCCCGACCTCATCGCGTAAAAGAAGGCAAGAGGCAAAGAATCCACCCCCGGGGACATGGCGGGCAGACCCTCCAATGCAATTCGGCCCGTAACTCCAACAACGGGCGTGTCCCCCAAAACGCGACAACACCCGCAGAAGGCAAGAAGCGAAGACGCCAGGCCCCTAGAAACGCGACACCACCCGCAAAAAACTACCGCGTCCGGAACGTCTCACTCCCAATCAGCGCCAGCATCAAATCCCGCGCGCCCCGCTTCTCCGCCACAATCGCCCGAATCTCCCGCTTCTCCGCAAAATTCGGCACGCGCCCCGTCGCGTACGTCAGCAACTTCTCCCCGAAAGTCGCCGAAAAGATGTCGATATTCGCCACCAGCCACCGCTTCAGCTCCACCGCATCCCCCACACGCGTTCCGTCCGGCAAAACCACTGCCGCCTCCACCCGCTTTTTCGACTTCGGCCACGTCTCCCGCCAACGCCCCACCGGATCGTAGTTCTCCAGAACCAGGCCAAACGGATCAATCTTCGTATGGCACGACGCGCAACGGGGCTCGCGCGTATGCGCGCCCAACAGCTCGCGCGGCGTCGTGGCCCCCACCGTATCCGGGGTCAGCGCCGGCACATCGTTCGGCGGCGGCGGCGTCGGCATCCCCAGAATCCTGTCCAATACCCAAACCCCCCGCAGCACCGGCTGCGTGTCCACACCGTTCGCCGTCACAATCATCGTCGCCGCCTGCCCCAGCAGCCCTCCGTAGCGTCCCCCGCGCGGAAGCGCCAACCGCGTGATCGCCGTTCCGCCCTCGCCCCCCAGTGGCAACCCGTAATTCCGGGCGGCGAAGCTCCGGGACGTGAACGTGAAGTCCGGATCGATGAAGTCAGTCATAGGCCGGTTCGCCCGCAGCATCTCCGTGAAAAACCACTCCACCTCCTGCCGCGCCATCGCCAGATCCGCCTCGGAAAACTGAAACGCCGGATCGGGCATAATCGACGCCAACTTCCGCGTGCTCAACCACTGGCCCGTGAAGTTCCGCACCATCGGCGCGTCCGGCTTCCCAGGCAACAGGCGCTCCGCCTCGGCCCGCAGCCCCGCTGGCGTCAGCAGCGCCCCGGAACGCGCCGCCTCTAACAGCGCCGCGTCCGGCGGCGCATGCCGCAGAAAAAAAGACAGCCGCGACGCCAAGTCGTACCCGTCCAATACACCCGGCCGCATCTCTCGATACAGAAAATTCGGCGAGATGAGAACGTTGCGCAGCAACAGGTGCATGCCCTCGTCAAAGCTGTGGCCCTGCTCCCAGTGCCGCGTGGCGATCTGCAGAAACTGCGCCCGCGTCGCCGCGTCCACCGGGCGCCGGAACGCCATGGGCAGGAACCGGTCCACAACGCGGCGCGCAAATTCGGCCGGCGGAACCGTGCCCGGCGCCACCCCCGCCAGGCTCTGCTGGATCTGCTTCCGCTTCTTGTCCTTCGGCCCTTCCGCCGGCGCCAGCGGACCTTCCACAACCAGATCGTGAATCTGCAACGACGGGCCGTGGTCGAAGTACTCATGCGCCAGCGTGTCGTGAAGATTATTCAGCCCGCCGATCTTCCCGATCATCTCCAACATCCGCCGCGTCCGCGGGGAATCCAGCGTGGCGTGCGTCATGTCCAGCGCCGGGTCCTCCATCAGACGGTTGATGAGGTCGTACCCATTCCGCCCGCGGAGCCGCGCCGGCGACCGAGGCGAACCATCGGGATTATGCAGCGCCTGCAGGTAGGCGGCCAGCAGCCGCGGATTCCGTTCGAACCGCGCGCGGAACAGCGCCGGCAGTTGTTCGCTGGTATGGTCCAACTCCGCGTCGGCCCAGCGCAGCAGCGGCGTCTGCCCCTCATACAGTTCCGCCTCAAACGTAAAGGTCTCCGGCGAATCCGCCGTCACCTGCACGCTGTGCAGCCGGCGAAACGCGCGGATCTTCGACCGGTCCGTGGCGTCGATCTCCCGCGCCCACACCTCCAGCGTCATCGCCTGCCCCGGCCGCGGCTTGAAACGTGAGGCCGCAACGGTGATCCGGTAAACCCCGGAGTCAACAATCTCCACCCGCGCCGGCCACGTGCAGCTACGCATGACGTCCTCGGCGCGCGAAGCCATCCGCAACACCCCATCGCGCACCGTGGAGGCGGAGAAGCTGATCACCATGTCACTCGGCGGCGCGTGCCAAACGCGCTTCACGGGCTTCCGCCCGGGCGGCGGGAAAACGGAATCGGCAATCTCCCACGCGGTGTTGACGTAGGCCTCCATCAGCGGGGCGGACATCGTCAGCCCCGCCGCCACGTTGTCGAAACCGTGCATCTGCATGTCGGGCGGAAAGCCCATCGGAAGCTTGAATTTAGGGAGGTCGAACAGGTCGCGAATCGTCGCCTCGTACTCGGCGGCGTTCAATCGCCGAGGGATGTCCCCGCCGATCCGCGTATGCCGCGCCAATTGGGCCTCCAGATACACGGATAACTCCCGCGTACCTGCGGCCGCCGGACGAGGCAGCGGCGGGGGCGGCATGCGTCCGTCGCTCACGGCCCGCAGGGCGCGTTCCCAAAGGGCGCGTTCGCCCGGGGCGGACCAGTCAATCGCGCGGCGCTCCAGGTCGATGCCGCCCTGCCGCACGGCCGCGGAATGGCAGCCCAGGCAGTTGGTCCGGATCGTCTTGGCCAGCCCGTCCGGCAATGGGTCAGCCGCATGGCACGCCAGCGCCAGCGCGAAGGGAAGGAGGAATCGAGTCATGGCTAGCGGAACAGGTGGTTCAGGTTGCGGGTTGCGTTCGAAAACGTGCCGGTCTCCATGCCCAGGCGCTGCATCAGCGTGACGTACAGATCCCCCAGCAGCGGCGCGCCGGCGGAGTTCCGGTCGATGGCGATGTGGCTTCCGTGTTGGAAGCCCCCCCCGGCCACCAGAGTTGGCAGGTTCTGATTGCTGTGCCGGCTGGCGTCCCCCATGCCCGTGCCCAGCATCACAATAGTCGAGTCGATCAGCGGGCGGTCGTGCGCGTCTTTCTTCTCCCGCAGCTGCCGCAGGAATCCGGCGAATTGCAGCATATGGGACCGTTCCAGCTTCACCAGGTCGCGCACCATCCCCGGGTCGTTGCCGTGGTGCGAAAGGGCGTGGTAGCCCGCCGAAAGCGGCATGCCGTCGATCGTGAATACCTGCCCCAGCCCGTAGAGGCCGAAGGTGAACACGCGCGTGGATTCGGTCTGGATGGCCAGCGTCATCAGGTCGTAGAGGACCTGCTCGGCCTCCATCATCAGGTTTGGCGTGATCGGGTCGGTCTCCGGCAGCTTGTAGGCCGGCTGCGGAATCTGTTCGTCGATGGTCTCGATCTGGCGAGACATCCGCCGTTCCACGCCTCGCACGGAGTCGAAGTACTCGTCCAGCTTGGCCCGGTCAGAGGCCGGAAGTTCAGACTGCAGCCGTTTCGCGTCGCTCAGCACATCGTCCAGCGCGCTGCGCCCGCTGGAGAGCACGTAGGCCACCCGCGCGCGATCGGCGCCCGACATAAACAGGCGCTTGTACAGCACGCTGGGCCGCTCAATCTCCGGCAGCGGAACGCCCTGTTTCGTATAGCTCATCTGGCGCCCGTTGGTGTGTTCACTGGCCCCGGCGATGAGATGGAGCGAAGGAAACCGCGATTTCTGGCCGATGCGGTCCGCGATCACCTGATCGAGCGAGTACGAACCGGGCACCTTCCCGCAGAGGTAGTTGTTCCACGCATCGTGCCCGTTGGGGGCGCGGTGATCGAGCCCGGAAAAGACGGTGAACGCGTCGCGGTGCTCCCGCAGCGGTTCCAGCAGCGGAGGCAGCGTATAACCGGTGCCGGTCTGTTGGGGAAAGAACGCCGGGGCATGCCAGCCGAGGTAGGCGCCAACGGCGACGAAGGTCCGCGCATGGGCCGGTGCCGGGCCGGGAGCCGTGAAGGCTTCAAGCGCCGGCAGCGCAACGGTCGACAGGCCCGCTTGCAGAAAGCGGCGGCGGGCCAGACGGGGCGGAACGGTACGGCGAACGCGGTTCATGACAGGGCTCCCTCTTCCACACCGTCAGCGCGCGCTGGACCGATCTGGATTCCCCACAATTGTACAGAAGCGGAACAGCCCCTTGGTCCCCCCCTACTGCCGAAAATGCAAAAACGCCCCCCAAAAATACGGCTTCTGCAACGCTGTCCCGCCCCGCAATAACGCCAGCTTCGCCTCCCGCAACGCCTCCCCCGGCGTCCGCCCCAACTGGATCTGCCGGTACATCTGCTCCATCAGCAACGGCGTGCTCGCGTCATCCACCGCCCACAACGAAGCCACCACATTCTCCGCCCCCGCCCCCAAAAACGCCCACGCAAACCCGACTAGACCCTCCCCGCGGAACGCCTTCGCCCCCGCCGCCGTACAAGCCGACAACGTCACCAACTCCGCCCGCATCCGGATCTTCGCCACATCCCGCGCATACAACTTATGCGTCCCCCCATCCGGCGACAACAAAATCGCCGACTCCAACGGCCGCAGCCGGTTCGCCACCGCATGCGCCGCAAAATGCACATACGCCGGGTCCTTCGCCAACCCCGCCCGCACCGCCCCCGGCGTCGCCGCCGCCCCCTTCAACGCCCCCACCCCAAACTGTCCCCCAATCTTGTCCAACTCCGCCCCCGCGTGCCGCAACGGCGCATACCCCGCCTCCGCCGCCACCGCGTCCCCCGCCAGCAACATCCCCTTCCCACGCCCGCCCCCCACAGAGACCCCGTTCAACCCCGGCACCACCGAAACCTCCACATCCTCCAGCCAGTAGTGGTCCGGCCCCGGAGCCACCAGCGTCTCAAAGTTCAACGCATGCAGCCCCCCATCCGGCGAAATCAACACCCGCCGCCCCTGCACCTGCCCCAACACCGGCCGCACCAGCATCTCAAACAACTGCCGCGCCTCCTGCCCGCCCTCGCTTAGAGGGTTCCGCGCCCGCAGCAGAAACTGGTTGTGCCGCTCAACAAGGTCCTGAATCTCCTTCGCCCCCGGTAGCTTCACATACAACGGCGCGCCCTTCGGCCCCACCGCCCACACGTGCGACGCCGGCTCGTCCAGCCAGTAGAACAACACCGTCACCCCCGCCCGCGCCTGCCGCCGCGCGCTCTTGTCCTGCATCGCCCGCGCCCGGCTCCGCTCCGCCACCCGCAGCGCATCCAGCGGCCGGTTCTGCCGCAGGTAAAACTGCAACGCCGCTCGATACACCTCAATCCGCCCCGACAAATACGAAATCCGGTCCTCCGCCGCGGTCAGCGTCCGTTGCGCCTCTTCCACCAGCTGCATCGCCCGCGCAAACTCCGCCTCCGCCAGCCCAGCCTTCCCCTGTCCCGCCAACAGCTGCGCCAGCTCCACCCGCGCCGTCCACCGCACCTGCCCCGGCGTCGCCCCATCGCCAACCAGTCGCCGCAACAGCGGTTCCGCCCCCGCCGCATCGCCCTGCGCCATCCGGATCCGCGCGTCGTTCAATAGCCCCACCAGCTCCATATCCGGCTGCTTCAACTTCTGCGCCAGCGCCATCGCCTCGCCGTTCCACCGCGCCGAATCGAACCACTTTCCCCGCCGATAGCTGGCCATCGAAAGGCCTAGCATCGTCGCCACCCGCTGACTCGAGTCGATGTTGTTCCCGCTCTTCGCCGCCGCCAGCGATTTTTCAAAATGTTGCTCGGCCCCCGCCAGGTCATCCAGCGCCATCAGCGTCCGCGCCTGGTTGTTCTCGTTCACCACCCGCTCCCGGTCGTGCACCGGCTGGAACTGCCGCAGCGTGTCCAACGCCCGCTCAAAATCGCCCAGTTCCAACTGCTGCCATCCCAGGTTGTCCAGCGCCCGCCGCTTCACGTGCCTGCCCATTTCCCCCAGTGTCGACGCCACCCGCAGCGCCCCCTCCGTGTATCCCGTCGCCTCGTCGTAGCGCTCCGAGCTGGCACACAGGTTCCCAAGCGACGACAGCGCCTGCGCTTCCAATAACCCGTCCCGCGACGCCCGTCCCGCCTGCAACGCCGCCTGCAGCGCGGCCTCCGCCGCGTCCATCTGCACCATCGCCCGCAGACACGTGCCCCGCCGCAGTTGCACCCGTCCCGCCTCCGCGCTCAACTGCGGCGACTCAGCCAGCACCGCGTCCATCAGCGCCATGCCAGCCTGCCGTTCCTCGGCCGTGCGCGCCATCCGGCACCGGCTGAACCCCAGTGTCCGCCGCCTCTGCCGGTCTAACACCGGGTCCACGCCTGCGCCGAGCGGTTCGGCAAGGAGTGCCATCCCGGCCGCCCCGTCGGGCCGCTGGGCCAGCATCTCGGCGCGCATCAACCGGAACTGGTCCCGCAGCGGCCCGGTCACCTTCATTTCCTGCAGCAATTCATCGGTCGGAATCAGTGCCAGCGCCTGCTCAAACCGTTCGTCATCCACCGCCGCCTGCGCCTTGGCAAAAATCTCCTCGGCCGTCTGCGTAGGCTTCGAACAGCCTACACCCCACACCGCCAGCACCAGCAGCCAGCGCGCCCCTCCACCCGCCATCTGCGTTGCAATCCTTCGAGTGCCGCCCAGCCCCAATTGCCGTTCTGCGCCCACTAGCCAGCGCGCCCCGAAATCCGCGATCCGTCGTGCAGCGCTCCGAGTGCCAGCACGATTGCCATCCCGGTCCTCGCCGGGCAACTCGAAGTCGCAGCCACACACGCGGCCCAGCTCCAATGGCCGTTGTGTGGCCACGAGCCAGCGCGCCCCGAAATCCGCGATCCGTCTTGCCGCGCTCCGAGTGCCAGCACGATTGCCATCCCGGTCCTCGCCAGGCAACTCGAAGTCGCAGCCACACGCGCGGCCCAGTTCCAATGGCCGTTGTGTGCCCACGAGCCAGCGCGCCCCGAAATTCACGATCCGTCTTGCAACGCCCCGAGTGCCAGTCCGATTGCCATCCCGGCCCCCGCAAGGCAGCTCGAAGTCGAAACCACGAGCGCCGCCCAGCCCCAACGGCCATTCTGTGCCCACGAGCCGTTGCGCGCCGAAATTCACGATCCGTCTAGCAACGCTCCGAGTGCCAATACGGTTGCCATCCCGGTCCTCGCCAGGCAACTCCAAGTCGCAACCACACGCGCCGCCCGGTGTCCGCCCCAAACCGGAAGTCTCCACCGGCCAACGCCAGCCGGCCAGCCAACGCGCCCCTCCACCCGCCATCCGCTTTGCGATCCTCCGAGTGCCAGCACGGTTGCCGTCCTGGCCCCCGCAAAGCAGATCGAAACAGCGGAATGGAGGGACGCCCGGCCCCACCATTAATTCGGTGGTTCCCAATGGCCGTTGCCGGCCCCGTCGCCCAAACTCAACGATCCCTCGGTGTCGCATCCCAACTCCACCCGCAGCATCGTCAGCCGCCGCGCATAACGCGAAATCCGGTACTCACCCAGATACAACGTCGCGAAATCCTTGATCCGCATCCCGTTGGCTTCCGGATACAACGTCGCCTTCACATCACCAACCGCCGTCACACAGCCGCCCATCTCTTTGGCCGTGCACGGCGCGCCCAGCGTTCCCGGTTCAATGATCAGTCCCTTCAAGGCGCCTTCCACATACGCGTACTCCAGGCCTGTATAGGTCGGATACTTGTCGAAGGTGTCCACCGCCGAACGCAGCGCCACCTCTTTGCCGTACACCGTCAGGCCCTCGATCACCGACCCCGCCGGCGTCACCAGCGTCTCACGCCCCGCCGGGTCCGGTTGGCTCACCAGATGGACAACCATCCGGCTCACCTTCAGAACGTCCATCAGGTTGACGTCTTCCAGAGATACCGTCATCTCTGTCTGCTTTCCGTCCCCCTGAACCGTCGTCGTCGCCGTGCGAACCGACAACACGCCCTGGATTCCGAAGTTATCGGTGGAGGCCGTACCGTATCCGCCGCTCGGCGATAGCGATGCCATCGCCTGCGTCGGAATCGCCAGGTAGGTGGGACTCGTCAAAAAGCCGCCAAACGCAGATCCGTTGGCCGCGAAGGAGTAATACCGTTTTCGCTCAGACATAAATTCTTGTTAGGGGAACGCCAGTTCGAATGGTAACGCGGCGATCTCCCTTTGTGTGGTAGAGTTTTGCACCCGTAGCGTGTAAATACCGGAGCGCAGCCCGGTCACAGGAACCATCACCTGAATGTCGTTGGTATCCTGCGGCGCTCTCCCGGTAAACTGCTGCACGGTCTGCCCAGTGGCATTCTCCAGCATAAAGGTGAACTGCGTCACCGTCGTGTCGGTGTAGTTAAACAACAACGCCACACGTTTCTGTTCCGGTCCGACTTGAATCTTTCGCGGCGCCCCGCCAGCCGACCGCGTCGCGGTCACAAAGTAGCTCCCCGTTACTTCCGGCGGCACGCCAACGGGGAAACCTTGCCAGGCAATCACCGCCGCCATTACCGCGCAAGCCCCCGCCAGTGCGGGTTTGGGGACCACCACCAACCATCGCTCCCACCACGGCACGGTCGCCACCAGGGCAGCCGGCTGCAGCGCTTCTTCCGCCCGCAACGCCAGCAACGGCCGCTTGGCGTTGTCTAGGAATTTTGTCGCCGTGACAACCTCTTCCGCGCACGCCGCGCAGGAGAAGTAATGTTCCTCAAACGCGTCCCGCTCCGGATCCGCCATCTCTCCCAGGAGGTAGCGGTCCAGCAGTTTGGCGTTCTTGGCGGTTTGGTGGTCCATAGGGTGGGTCTATTTCGTGATTACTTGCAAATACTTGTCTTTAAAGGTCAATCTGGCCCGGTGCAACAGGACGCGCAGGTACTCCCGGTCGACTCCCTGCTCGCGGCAAACCTGCTCCCGCTTTTTATCGTCAAAATAGATGGCTCGTAATAATAGTTGCTCACGTTGCGGAAGCGTTTCAAGAACATGACGTACTGCCGTCGAAGATTCGTGACTTAACATCTCCGTTTCCACGTCCGCCGAATCGTCACGCCGGTCGAAAGACTCCTCCATCGGCGCCGGATCCCGGTCTCCCGCCCGCCGGAACTCCAGCACCACGTTGTCGCAAATCGAATTCACCAACGGTCCCAGCCGCTCCGGTTGCCGGATCCCGTCCGGACGCCGGATCAACCGGAAGGTTCGCAGAAACACTTCCTGCCGGATCTCTTCCACAAGGTATGCGGAACGCACGCGTGCCCGCAGTTTTATCCCTAGCAACTCTCCAAAATAGGCGACAAAGTGACGTTCCGTGTCCGAGTCGCCCGCGGATAGCCGCTGCACATACGCCAAGTCAAAAGTGACGAATTGCATAAGGCCTCTTGCCCCACTTTTCTCCAGTGAAACCAATAATAGCAGCCGGCCCTGAACGGTGGAGTATGCCAATACACGCCATCCAGGGCCGGGCCTCCGGTTACTGAATACTTATGTAGTGCGCACGCCCGAAAAATCGTTTCACGGATCACTAAATTATTTTTGGCGCGTGAACTCCAGGATCTTCGCCCCTTCCAGCCGTAGCGTCCCGCCCGTCAAGGAAATCTTCCGAGCCCCTCGCAACGCGTCGAAGAACGCGTCCTCGGCCGCCATCGCCTCCGGCGACCCGGCCATCTTCGTCGCGGCGATCTCCCCCTTCCAGGTGATCCCGCCCTTGCCATCGATTTCGGCCGCCGTCGAGTACCGGTTCACCCCGCCCGTCCCGCTCACCACGCCCCCCTCCTGGAACTGGATCGTCGGCCGCCGGCCGGCCGTCGGGGTGGATAA
>CAMATG010000037.1 GCA_945860645.1 Candidatus Sulfopaludibacter sp. SbA3
GCTTCGATCAGGTCCGCAACCTCTCCAACTCCTTCCTGTTTGAGTTCCACGACGCCATCGAAAACCTCCCCGGCTCCACCAAAGCCCGCCGCCTCGTCGTCGAAAAAGGTCTCCAATACCTCGAAGCCCTCGCCGTCGACGCCGTCGACGATCCCCAGCTCGCCCGCGAAGTCGGTACGGCCTATAGGAAGCTCGGCGATGTCCAGGGCGACCCCCTCCGCAGCAATCTCGGCGACACTAAAGGCGCCCTCGAAAGCTATCGCAAAAGCGTCCAAATGCTCGAACGCGCCTGGATCGCCGAAGGCCGCACTCCCACCGGCCGCAAGCCGATTCAGGAGGCCCTCTACCGCCTTGGCGCCGTCCAGCGCATCTCCAAGGACACCAAAGGCGCCCTCAAATCCTTCGCCGAATCCATCCAGCACGGCGAAGAGTACGTCAAGGTTTCCGATGGCGACATCGACGGCCTCCGCCAACTCGCCAAATCTCACGACCAGATGGGCCGCATGGCCGCCGCCATCGGCGTCGAAGCCGCCCTCAAATCCGCCCAGCGCGCCGTCCAAATCCGCGAAGAGCTCAATTTTAAAGGCGTCGTCGATAAAGACGCCCTCGGCGAGCTCGGCTCCAGCTACGCTACCCTCGGCCTCGTCCTCGCCCGCATGGGCAAAACCGACGACGCCCTCGAAGCTTACAAAAAGAGTCTCGGCCTCCAGGAAAGAATGGCCGCGGTGAAGCCCGACGATGTCGGCACCCAGCGGACGCTCATGATCGCCCTCAGCCACGTCGGCGATACCCTCGGCAACTCACACATGATCAGCCTCGGCCGCTACGCCGAAGCCGCCGATATCTACTCGCGCGTCGTTGATCGCGCCCGCTGGCTCGTCTCCGTCGATCCTCAGGATAAAAAGGCGCAGGTCGATCTCGGCTTCGCCCTCCTCCGCTACGGCAACACCCTCCGCGCCGCCGTCGATTACGACAAAGCCTGGCGCGCCATGGAGGAGTCCCGCGTCACGCTCGAAGCCGTCCTTCGCATCGATCCCGGCAACGCCGCCGTTGAACAGAACCTCGCCTTCCTTCACTTCCAGTTCGCCGAACTCTACGCCGCCCGCGCCCAGTGGGCATTGGCCATCGCCAAAAATGAGGAGGCGATCGCCATGATCGGCAAACTCATCAAGGCCGACCCGGCCGACAGCAACGTCCCCCGCATGATGCTCGAATGCCTCATCCTCCACCCCCATATCCTCGCCAGCGCCGGACGCGTACCCGACGCCGTCAAGGCCGCCGAAACCCTCGAACACTACGCTCTCTCCGGCAGCTTCACCAAGTCCAAGGAGCCCCGCATCCGCGCCCTCGTCGCCCGCAGCCTCGAACTGGCCGCCCTCACCATACCCGAACGCGAAAAGGACCTCATGGCCAAGGCCGACGCCCAGTGGACGAGCTTGGAGAAGGACGGACTCCTCATCCCCTCGCTCGCCACTGAGCGCGACGCCTTCCGCAAACGCCTTACTGCCGCCGCCCGCTAACCCGCCGCCACGCCAGCCCCACCAATCCCGCCCCCATCAGCACCATCGTCCCCGGCTCCGGCGTATCCGCCACCGTCGACGTCCGCACCAGCCAGCTCCCCATCTGTGGATCGGCAATCGAGTCCGGCCAGTTGTTGTTGGTGATGAACCACCCCGTCGACCCAAACTGGATCATCCCAAAAGCCAGGTGCGATGCACCGCCCCCCGGCGTCGACGTCAACCCCTGCGTCCGCGGGCACGGCCCGCCCGAACAAAACACGTTTTCCGTTATCCCGAAGTATCCAAAAAACTGGCCCGCCGCGTTAAACCCCGCCACATCCCCAGGGGATACCGTCGTCGGATTCCCGAAGTTGCTGTTCACCATCGAAGTCACCTCCGTCGCCGTCGCATAACGGAAGCCGTAGGTCGTCAGAACACCCTGCACAAACACGTTGTTGTAAGTGTTCCCCTTCGTGTAAACCGGCGTCAGCCATTCCAGGTTCGTAACCGTATCCCGAACCAGAAGCCCATCGTTAGGGGTCAGAAAATCCTGCTTCAGCAGGCCCGCGGACGCCGTAGTAGCAACGGCGACGGCGAGTAAAAACGTACGAAAAATAGCAATCATGTCACTCTCCACCTGAGATAGCGAAAATCCCAGGTGGAGAGTGACACGGAAAATATCAACCGAACGGCGAGCCCGTATTTTTCCCCGGCGGCCGCGGCAACTTCTTCATCGCCCGGATCCCCCACGTCGCGAATGCCGCGCAGAACACCGCAAACACGATCATGAAGTACACCACGTACTTCCCGGCAATCCGCCGCGGTTCCTGTTGTTCGATCTGGGCCATAAATAACTAACTCCTGGCTTAGTGTCGGAAATGACGAACGCCGGTCAGCAACATCGCGATGCCCAACCGGTTGGCCGCCGCAATCACATCGGCGTCTTTCACCGACCCACCGGGCTGAATCACCGCCGTCACGCCATGCGCCACCGCGCCCTCCAGCCCATCCGGGAACGGGAAGAAAGCGTCCGACGCCAACACGCAACCTTCCAACGGAAGGACGCTCTTCTTCGCCCCGATCTCCACGGAAAACACGCGGCTCATCTGCCCGGCCCCGGCCGACAGCAGTTGTCCCTCACGCGCATACACAATCGCGTTTGACTTCACGTGCTTCACAACTTTCCACCCAAACGCCAACCCGCGCCACTCTTCCTCGGTCGGCTGCCGTTCGGTCACAACTTTGGCCGTCGCCCGGTCCAGCTTGGCGTAATCCGGCGTCTGCACCAGGAACCCGCCGCTGATGCCCTTCACCACAAAAGCGTCCTCAACGGCCTTCACCTTCACCAGTCGCAGATTCTTCTTCGCCGCCAGAATCTCCAACGCCCCGGCTTCAAACTCCGGCGCCGCAATGGCTTCGATGAAGGTCTTCACAATCTCGCCGGCCGTCTCGGCATCCACCGTGCGGTTAAACGCCAGCACCCCGCCAAACGCCGACACCGGATCGGCATCAAACGCCATCCGGTAGCTGTCGGCCAGCGTCGCCTGCTCGGCGCACCCGCACGGGTTCGTGTGCTTCACAATCACGCTCGCCGGACCAGCAAATTCGCAAACCAGCTGCCACGCCGCGTCCAGGTCCACCAGGTTGTTGTAGCTCAGCTCTTTGCCCTGCAGCTGCTCCCCGCCCGCCACGCCGCTCTTGCCCGAAGCATACAGGGCGGCCTTCTGATGCGGATTCTCGCCGTAGCGCATGTCCAACACGCGCGGCACCCGCAGGTCCAGCGTCCGCGGCAGGTCCAACTGCACGTCATCCCAGCCTTCGTCGGTCGCACTGATATCCGCCAGCCGGTTCGAAATCGCCCGGTCATACGCCGCCGTCATGTGGAACGCCTTCACCGCCAGATTCCAATGCGTCTTCCGCGATAGCGTCCCGCCCGATGCCTTCAGCTCCGCCAGCAACTCCGTATAGTCGCCAGGGTTCGTGACAACCGCCACGTCCTGCCAGTTCTTCGCCGCCGCCCGGATCATCGTCGGCCCGCCAATGTCGATATTCTCAATCAACTCCGGCACCGTCGCGTCTTTATTCGCGGCAATCTTCTCAAACGCATACAGGTTCACGATCACCAGATCGATCGTCGGAATCGCGTGCTGCTCCAACGCCTCCATGTGCTCGGGCTTGGAGCGCATGGCCAGAATCCCACCGGCGATATTCGGATGAATCGTCTTCACCCGCCCGTCCAGCATCTCCGGAAAATGCGTGACTTCCGAAACGTCAAACACCGGAATCCCGGCGTCCTTCAACAGCTTGGAGGTCCCGCCCGTCGAGATCAGGTCGATGTCCAGTTCACGAAGCCCGCGTGCAAATTCCACAGCACCGGTTTTGTCAGTAAGGCTCAGGAGAGCGCGTTCAATCTTTGCCATTTTGTTGGTAGTGGGGGAACTACCAGAATAGCGGGTTCCAGCCTACTCGTTCACCAATTCCCGGAACCGTTTGATCACTTTCACCACGTACAGCCGCGTCTCTTTATACGGCGGAATCCCGCCAAACCGGTCCACCGCGCCCGCCCCGGCGTTATACGCCGCCAGCGCCAACGCCAATCCGTTCCGCCGGCCTTCGTACTTCTTTACCAACATGTCCAGCAGCTTCGCCCCGCCAAGAACGTTCTGCTCCGGGTCGTGCGCGTTGACGTTCAACGATTTCGCCGTCCCCGGCATCAGCTGCATCAGTCCAATCGCGCCCACCCGGCTCCGCGCGTTTACTTGATAACCCGATTCAATCTCCATCACCGCCTGGATCAACTCCGGCCGTAGATCATGCTTCCCCGCCGCCGGTCCAATCAGCCGCGCCGCGGGGCCTGGCACATTAAACACAGCACTCTCTTTAACGGTCACCGCCGGAGCCTCCGGCGCCACCTCCGCCGCGTCGATCATCAACGATTGTCCGCCACTCCGCACAAACAGCGTCCCGCCGTCCTTGCTCAAATCGTCGTAGATAATCCGCCGGCCATTCTTCAGCACAAGCACCTTCGGCTTGGCCTGCTCCAACACCGGCACCTCGCCCAACAGGCACACGCCCGCCGCGAAGAGAATTGCCGTAAGCTTCCGCATGATTCTATAATCGGCAAGCCAGCACCGCAGGTATATCCGGCAAACACCTTAAGCCACCGCCAAGGAGAGTAGCATGCCCATCTTGAAGTGGTTCCTCCTCGCCGCCGCCGTCACCACCGGCGTCACCATCCCCATCCGCTCCCGCGTCGAACTCTTCCGCGGCTCCAACGAGTGGCGCGAAGTCACCGTCAACGAAACCCTGGTGCCCTCCCAAACCGCCATCATCCTCTGCGATCTTTGGGACAAGCACTGGTGCCGTGGCGCCAACGCCCGCGTCGGCGTCCTCACCGAACGCATCAACCCCGTTCTCCGCGCCGCCCGCGCGAAAGGCATCCTCATCATCCACGCCCCGTCGGACACCATGGACTTCTACAAGGACGCTCCCCAACGCCGCGCCATCCTGTCCATCCCCAAAGTCGCGCTCCCCTCGTCCCTCGACATCCCCACCCCAAAACTCCCCATCGACGACTCCGATGGCGGCTGCGACACCGAAGGCGACAAGTCCTACAAAGCTTGGTCCCGCCAGCACCCGGCCATCGACATCGGCCCCAACGACTTAATCTCCGACAAAGGCGACGAAGTCTACAGTGCCCTGAAACTCCGCGGCATCAAGCACCTGCTGGTCGCCGGCGTGCACACCAACATGTGCATCCTGAACCGCACCTTCGCCATCCGCCAGATGACCAAATGGGGCGTCAAATGCATCCTCCTCCGCGACCTCACCGACGCCATGTACGACCCCAAAGACGCCCCCTACGTCCCCCACGACCAGGGCACCAACCTCGTCATTGAACACATCGAACAGCACTGGGCGCCCACCGTGCTCTCCACCGATCTCCTCACCCGCCTCCGCTAAAGACGAAAAAAGCGACCGGGAAGGTCGCTTTTCAGATCTTTATGGCGTCCCCAGGGGGATTCGAACCCCCGTTATCGCCGTGAAAGGGCGGTGTCCTAGGCCGACTAGACGATGGGGACGCAGTGAGACAGAAGCGGCGGCGCAAAGCCGCCACTTCATCCAGAATAACGTACGCCGGGCCTCGGCGTCAAATTTACAGCGTCTTCAAGTAGGCGATCAGGTCGGTCTTCTGCGCCGGCTCCAGCTGCTCTTCGTACGGCGGCATCCCGTTGCCACCTTTGTTCACCTTATCGATGACTTTGACGTCGGTTGTACCTGCCTTCTTGAACAGACCCTTCAACGAAGGCGCATTCCCGCGCTTTTCGTCGTTGTCCGTGTTGTGGCAACCCATGCAGGCGGAGTTTTCAAAAACTTCCTGGCCCTTTTTGACGTCACCTTTCTTGTCCGCGCCGAAGGCAACGGCGCTCATCAACATCGCGCTAAAGCCAATGGCAAGAATGCGCTGGGCAAGTTTCATGGAAAAACAGTCTCCTGACCTATCTGAATTCATCAACTATTCTACAATTGCCACGATGCTCCCCGCCATCGCCGTTTTCGCCAAGGCTCCCATCCCCGGCCGCGTTAAAACCCGGCTGGCGGTAACCCTCGGCAACACCGAAGCGGCAAAGATCTACGAGCAAATGGTATCGCTGTTGCTCCAACGCCTGCACGATGCGTCCAACAAACTCGCCTGCAATGTGGAACTTCACACCGACATCCCTACAGACGCCTGGAACGCCTTCCCTGTTACACGCCATCTCCAATCCCCCGGCGACCTCGGCGCTCGCATGCTCCATACCCTCCAAACTGGCCTCAAAAACGGCCAGTCACCCCTGTTGATTCTCGGCGGCGACGTCCCCACCGTCCCTATACCCCACCTCCAAGCCCTGCTCGAACGCCCCGAAGACATCGCCCTCGGCCCCGCCGAAGACGGCGGTTATTACGCCATCTCCGCCCGCGCCACCCACCCCGACATGTTCGCCGGCGTCGAATGGTCCACCCCCAACGCCCGCCAACAGACCATCGACGCCTGCCGCCGCGCCGGCCTCTCCGTCTGGCTCGGCCCAATGTGGTTCGATATTGATGAACCCTCCGACCTCGCGCGCATCTAAAGGAAACATATGGCACTCAAAGTAGGCAGCAAAGCACCCGACCTCAAACTCACCGACGAAGCCGGCAACCCCTTCAGGCTCTCCTCTCTCAAGGGCAAAACCGTCGTCCTCTACTTCTACCCCAAGGCCGACACGCCCGGCTGCACCACCGAATCCTGCGAATTCCGCGATCACACCGCCGACTTCGCCGCCAAAGACGCCGTCATCATCGGCATCTCCCCCGACACCGAGAAGGCGCAAACCAAGTTCAAGACCAAGTACACCCTCCCCTTCACCCTCCTGGCCGACGCCGAATCCAAAGGCGCCGAAGCCTACGGCGTCTGGGTGGAAAAATCGATGTACGGCAAAACCTACATGGGCGTCGCCCGGACAACATTCATCATCGCCCCCGACGGCAAGATCAAGCACATCTTCGAAAAGGTAAAGCCCACCGGCCACGCCGCCGAAGTCCTCGCCGCCCTCTAGGATTCTCCCTGGAGCCGTGCTACCGGGGAAGTCCTGGATTTGGGATTTCCCCGAGCCCCACCAGGCAAAAACTTAAACTGCCCGCTCCGCCCCAGCCGCCTGATAATCCACACTCTTCACCGTCACCCCGGCCGGCCGAGCCTCAAACATTAACTGGTACCCAAACAGCGTCGGGAACAACCCCGTCAAAACCTTCAAAATCGAACTGCCAATCCGGTCCACGAATCCCCGCGGCTTCACGCGCAACCCCCGGTCCAACGGAATAATCGAATACTGCTCACGCACAATCCGATACCCATTCGCTTCCAGGAGCTCCCGCGCCGTCTTCCGGGTAAAGAAACGCACATGAGTCCGATCCATAATCCCCCGATCGGCATACTCAAACCGCCCAAACAGCAAACTCAACCGCACAAAAACATTCGCCACATTCGGCAGCGAAACGATGACCGATCCACCCGCCTGGCGAATCAGCGGATACACATCCCGCAACACCCGCTCCGGATGGTTCAAATGCTCCAGCACATCCAGAATCAATACCTTATCGAACTCCCGCTCCCGCAACTGCGCCGCCACCGGACCTAACCCCATCTGCAAATCCGTCTGGTAATAATCCTTCATGGAATCCAAGTGGATCGGCGCCTCCAAAGCGTCAATCCCCGTCACTTCGTTCCCGTTGTTCCGCAGGTGCTCGGCAAAAAAACCCTCCCCGCACCCCACGTCCAATAACCGCTGATTGTTCCCCGCCATCCGCTCCGCGTAGTAGTGGCTCGAATACGGCGAATCCTTCAACGCGTAATGGTGAAAATACTCCGCAAACTCCGGATAAGCATGCGCCCCGTTCACCGCCGAACGATACCGGTAAACCGCCTTCACCACATCCTCGGCATATTTCATGCCGTTCACATAGCAAATCTCATCGCCGTAGTAAGTCGGAATCGGAATCTCGTGAATCCGGAACCGCTGGTGCTGCAGCTTGATGATGATCTCGGTGTCAAAGTGAAACTCATGCGTCATCTTCGAAAAATCCAGACAACGCAACGCATGCAAATCGTAAGCCCGATATCCTGAATGAAACTCCGTCAAACTCAAATTCAGCGCCCGGTTCTCAAAGAACGTCAAAATCTTATTCCCGATGTACTTGTACATCGGCATCCCCCCCGCCAGCGGGCCCCCGAACTCCTTCATCATCCGCGATCCGAACACCGCGTCCGCCTTGCCCGCCACCAGCGGATGGTACATGTGAGCCAGAATCTCCGGCGCATACTGCCCATCGCCATGCAGCAGCACAACAATGTCGAACCCCTTGTCCATGAAGTACGTGTAGCCCAGGATCTGATTCCCGCCGTACCCCTGGTTCACCGCGTTCTTGAAAACTTTGATCTTCGCGTTCGGATTAACCTGCAAATACCCCAGCGCCAGCTCAAACGTCTCGTCCTGACTCGCATCGTCGAATACAACAACTTCCTCGACGTTATCCCAAACCACCGCCGGAATCCGCTTGAAAACCTTCGCCAACGTCGTCGCCGCGTTGTAGGCAACAATCAAAATGCCAATGCGTTTCCCCTTCGCATCAGCGAGTTCCGGGGACGTAGGCGGATATTTCGAGGGCGTATTCAAGCGACCGATCCTCAACTATCATACCGCCCCGCGAAAATTCCGCTTGACATCTTCAGTCAGTGTGCTAAAAATCTAGCATAGAGGTGCTAGACAATTAGCATGACCAAAACACCAGTTCCTGTCCCCGTTCTTTCCCGCCGCGAACGCCAGATTCTCGACATCCTCTTCCGCCGCAAGGAAGCCACCGCCCTCGAAATCCAGGCCGAACTCGCCGACGCTCCCAGCTACTCCGCCGTCCGCGCCCTCCTCCGCATTCTCGAAGAGAAAGGCCACATTCACCACCGCGAAGACGGCCCCCGCTATATCTACGTCCCCGTCATCGCCCCCGCCGATGCCAGCCGCTCCGCCCTGCGTCATGTCCTCGACACGTTCTTCGAAGGCTCCGCCGCCGGCGCCATGGCCGCCCTGCTCGGTGACGACGGCGACGCCATCACCGAAGACGAACTCAAGCGCATGGAATCCCTGATCGCCAAAGCCCGCAAAGGAGGCAAGTAATGCTGGTACTCCGAGTCCTCATCGGCACAACGGCCCTCCTCCTCGCCGCTGGCGCCGCCACCCGCCTCTTCGCCCGCCGCTGGTCCGCCGCCGAACGCCACGCCGTCTGGACCGTGGCCCTGCTGCTGTCCCTCGCCCTCCCCGTCCTGCTCCGCTACGAACCCCCGGTCGCCGTCCTCTCCGGCCCCGTCCTCGAAGTGCAAAGGCTGACGATCACCGTCACCCCCGAAGCCCCCCGCACCATCGATTACGCCGCCCTTCTCCGCTATGCCTGGCTAACCGGGCTCGCCAGCGTAGCCGCCTGGTGGCTCCTCGGTTTCGTTCGCGTCACCGGCATGGTGGCGTCGTCCACGGAACACTCCACCTACGGCGGTGTCCCCGTCCGAACCTGCGCCGGCCTCCGCATGCCCGCGGTGGCCGCAGGTCCCATGATTCTCCTCCCCGCCTCCGCGGCCGAATGGCCCGATGAGCGGCTCGAAATGGTGTTGCGGCACGAGCTGGCGCATGTGCGCCGGCGCGATCTTTTGTGGCGGCTCGCGGGAACGCTGGCCTGTTGCCTGTACTGGTTCCATCCGCTGGCCTGGTGGGCCGCGGCCCAACAACGAAAGGATAGTGAAATGTCTTGTGATGAGCAGGTTCTCTCCAACTGTTCCTCGGAACAATATGCCACCGGCCTGGTAGCCGTAGCCCGCGAAGCCGCCGGCCACCGCACCCCCGCCGCCGTCATGGCCATGGCCAAGCCCCGTGAACTCGAAGGCCGCCTCCTCGCCGTACTCGACCCCGCCCGCCGCCGCCAGGCCGCCTCGTATCTAACCGTCCTGGCAAGCCTCGCCATCGGCCTGCTCACAGTCTCCCCCCTCGTCGCCTGGCAGGACCCCGGCGTGCAAATGAAAGGAACCGTCCGCGACCTCGTCGGCGTCATCCCCGGCGCCAAAGTAGTTCTCAAAGGCGTCAGCGACTACACATTCGAAACCGGTGCCGACGGATCCTACAGCGTCTCCGGCGTCCCCGAAGGCGTCTACTCCATCAGCGTGCTGAAGCCCGGCTACGCACTCCTGAGCATCGCCGGCCGCAAGATCGAAGCCGGCAATACCGTCCGCGCCGATCTCTACCTGAGCCTCGGAAAAATTCAGGAAACCGTTAACGTCGATGGCGGGAAAGCCGGTGACGGCGCCGCCGCACCCGCCGGCCCGCCCTCCCGCATCCGCGTCTCCGGCAACGTCCAGGCAGCCAAACTCCTGAAGAAGGTCAACCCGGTCTACCCGCCCGAAGCGAAGCAAGCCCGCGTGCAAGGCACGGTCCGCATGCGCGCCGTCATCGGCAAGGAAGGCGACCTCCTCGGCCTGACACTCCTCATGTCCCCCTCCCCTGAACTCGCCCGTTCCGCCATGGACGCGGTGAACCAATGGAAGTGGCAACCGACGCTCCTGAACGGCCAACCCGTCGAAATCCAAACCGACATCGACGTCAACTACACCCTCACCAAGTAGCGTTACGATAAAGGTGCCATGGCCCTCGTCATCGAAAACGAAGAGCTCCTGCGATTGGCCGCCGCCGAAGCGGCCAATCGTGGTGTCACCGTATCCGAATTCGTAGAATCCGCCCTCCGCAAAGAACTGACGCCTAAGTCCGAGCGAATCCGTCGTATTGTCAACGAATTCAGCCAGGGCCTTCCTCCCGGCCTGCATTCCTCCGACCACAACGACCTCTACGACGAAAACGGCCTGCCCCAATAATGCGAGCCGCAATGGTCATCGATACTTCAGCACTCCTGGCCATTCTCTTCAACGAGCCAGAATCGAGGGCATTCGCCAAAGAGATGGAAAGTGCGACCCGGCTAATCATGTCGGCAGCCTCTTACCTCGAGGCAGCGATGCTAATCGACCGGCGTCTCGATGCCGCCCACCGCACTAGACTGGACAGCATTCTCGAGGAACTAGAAATCCACGTAGAACCCGTCACCTTCGAACAAGCCAAACTCGCCCGCCAAGCCTTCGAGCAATTCGGCAAAGGCCGCCACCCCGCCGCCCTCAACTACGGCGACTGCTTCACCTACGCCCTAGCCGGAGCCACCCGCGAACCGCTCCTCTTCAAAGGCAACGACTTCTCAAAAACCGACCTGTCCCCCGCCGTCAAGCCTCCCCAGTGACAACCCGATGATCACCGACAAAACCCTTGCCGTCCAACTCAGCAAAATGCTCCTGGAAATCTCCGGCCAACTGGACACCTCCGTCGCCGTAGTGCAGGGAAAATGCAGCGACGAAGAGTTCAACGCCTACCGCCGCGGCGCCGCCACCGTCATGTGGGAGCTCTATGATCAACTCCTCCGCCCCCTCTACAAAACCCACCCCGATCTCAAACCGGCAGAACTCGAAATCGGCTAACCCCCTGTAACGCTTCCCCTCCTGCCATCACTGTTCCTGTATACGGCGCGCAACGCCAAAAATACGAATTAGAGGAACACTGTTATGCCAACACTATCCAACCCCAGACTCAGCATCAAACTGGTCGCGGGAACCACCAAAGTGGAGATCACTAGCAGCGTCAAAGTGAACTTCACCCCGAACGAGGAAGCCATCATGAAACTCTTCCCGCTCGTCAAATACACCATGAGCTGCCGCCTCTTCGGCGAAGACGGTGGCCTGAACGGAGCCGACGATCCCATGTTCACCGTCACCTCCGTCGGGCCGAAAAAGGTCAACGCCGACCACTCCCATTCCTTTAAGCGCGAAGTCGACAAGAGCGCGCTCGATGAAGACTGGGAAGGCAACGACGAGATCTACGCCCGCTTCCGCTGCGCCGCCCCCACCAACGTCGGCTTCGTGCTCGCCTCCGCCACCCCGGTGAACAGCGACACCATCACCGGCAACTTCTAACAGACACAGGGCGCCGCCACCCGCGCCGGCGCCCTACCCCTTCGCCGTCAACCGCAAAATAAACTGCTCCATCACAATCCGGTCATCCGGCCGCGTATCCCGCAACCCCTTGTCCGCCTGGAAAATCAGCTTAATCGCCGCCCGCATCTGCGCCGGCTGAAACGCCGAAGCCGTCTGCTGAATCTGCTCCGCACGCGCCCGCCACATCGGAACACCCTGCTTCGAAAAATGCCCCTGAATCGCCTGGGCGTTCATCAACTTGGCCTCTTTCGCCGCCAGCGCAAACCGGAACTGCGTTGCCAAAAACGCCAGCGCCAACGGCAAATACTCCCCGTCCCGCACCAGCGTGTCCAGCACCTCCAATGACGCCTTCCGGTCCCGCCGTCCCAGCGCCGCCACCAACGCAAAAATCGTCGATTCCCGCGCATCCGGCACCAACTGCTGCACATGCTGAATCGTCGCCGCCGTCGTCAACAGCCGCAACTTCTCCAACTCATTCGACAACCGCGTCGCGTTCGATCCCGTCGCCTCAATCAGCAAATCCAACGCATCACTGGCAATCGTCATCCCCAACTGCTTCGCCAGCCGCTGCGCCAAACTCCGCGCCTCCAACGGCCCCGGATGCGGAAATTCGACAACCGCCTTCACCGGCGCATAATACTTCCGCACCCGCTCCAGCTTGGCCTTCTCGTCCCCGTCAAAGTCATACCGCGAACACTGCAAAACCAGCGTCACCCCCGGCGGCGGGTCTTTCAAAAACCGCACCAACCCCTCCGGCGGCTCCGTCGCGTCCCCCCGCGGCAACGCCCCCTCCGCACCTGTCACCCACAGCAATCGCGTGCTCGCAAACAGGGACATCGAACACGCATCGTCCAGTACGTCCGTCAGCGAAACCTCGTCCAAATCCAGCCGCGTATACCCCTGCTCCCGGTCTTCTTCGGGCAAGGCTTTCTCAATCAACGCCTTCCGGCACTCATCCCGCCGCCACGCATCCGGCCCCAGAAACAGGTACGCCGGTGCCACCTTCCCCGCCTTCAATTGCGACAGCAAATCCTCCGGCGTCACGGCCTAAAACGCCTCCAAAATGGAACTCAACACCGTCCGCGCCACGTCCCGGCTCAACCGCTCTAACGACTGCTCCATCTCTTCAAAATACTGCTGCTGATCCACCGACACCTCGTATCGTTCCCGGAAGTCGAAACTCGGCCGGCTATACAACACCTTCCCCGTCGCCCGCTCCGTCAACAGCAACTGGATCGTCGCCTGAATCTGCACGCCCGCCGCGCGCCCCGTCGCCGGATCGAAAATCGTCGGGTACGAAGTGAATGTCAGAATCGTGCCCTTCAATACCGCGTCCGCCTGCGTCGGATCAGTGATGATCTGGTACTTCGTCCGTGCAATAAACTCGCGCGTAATCGCCCCCGCCAGCCGGTCGGCAAACTTATACCGCGCCGTCAAATTGGTGAACGCCGGAATCGCAATCGTCTGAATCGTCTTCGGCAACAAGTCCGACTTCCCGCCCACGTGATACCCGCAGCCGGCCAACATCGAACTCAGCCCCAACAACCCCCGCCGCGTCATACCAGTTCCCGCAAGACCTCAATCGTAAGGTCCGCCTGCAGCCGGAAATTATCCGCGGCCAGCCAGAACCACGCCCCCGTCGGCGTATTCCGATCCGCCTCAATCGCCCCGACAGCATACCCGCTCTGCCCCGCCGCCCCCGTGTTCGTCGGCGGGTCCAACGACTCGTCCCGCACGTCCACGCCCTCTTCCTTCAACTTCGCCACAATCGCCTTTAAATTCGGCCGCTTCGCGAACTCCACCCACACGCTCGCCGCATACCCGTGGAACGTCGGCGCATGCACCAGCCGCACGCTCGGCACCGGCAGCCCCGCCCCGTGCAGCTTCGCCAGTGCCTGCAACTCGCGCCCGATCCGCGCCTCCCGCTCCGGCAAACTGATCTTCGAATCTTCCCCCGTACGCGGCAGCAAATTAAAGCTCAACTGCGCGTCAAAATGTTCTTTCGGAATCGGCTTGAACGACAACAACGCCACCGTCTGCTTCTGCAACTCGTCAATCGCCTGCCGCCCGCTCTGGCTCGCCGGTTCAAACAGCGTCACCACCGCCCGCGCCACCGCCTGCTGCGCATGCAAATCGTTCAGAAAACTCGCCAGCAGCCACGTCCCCGCCTGCGGAATCAAATGAATCGCTGCCTCCACCGGCGTCGCTTCAAACGCCGGCGCCCGCAACACAGCTCCAGCTTCTTTCTCCAACGCCCCCGTCAAATCCACCAGCGGCGTCGCCGCGTCGGCCTGCTGAACCCGCGCCCACGCCTCCACCGCGAAGTTCGACGCCACAATCGCCGTCGCCTCTTCAATCATCGTCTCGTCAACGGCCGCTACGACTTCAATCTCGTCCTCGGTCGCCGCAAACACCGCCGCCGCGTCTTTCTCGAGCGTCGCCGACTGCAACCGCGGCCCCACATCCCCCACCGTATACCGGTCGCGAACCTCGCGGCCGAGCAGTGTATCGGCTCCAATCAACAAAACTGATTTAGCCAACTTGTGTCTCCGGTCTCTGTGCGGGCGCGGCCGATTTCCGGCGCATCAGTCCGCCAATACGAACCAAAATCCCGCTCGCCACATACGTCGTGCCCAGCGCCAACAACGCCGGCTGCGAAAAATTGAACAGCAAATAGATGAACGAGCCCAGCGTAATCACGCTCTTGAACGAGCGCGGGCTCAGCAAATTGAAATCCTTGAAACTCCGGTACCGCCACGTGCAAACCATCAAAAATGCCAGCAGGCCAATGAGAGCCATCCACGCCACCGCGAAATACCAAACCCGCAACGGCTGCGAATTCAATGCATACACCACCGCCGCCACCATCCCCGCCGCCGCCGGAATCGGCAGCCCAACGAAGTACTTCCGGTCCGGCCGCCCCGGGTTCTTCGGAATCGGATTCTCCGATATGTTGAACCGCGCCAGCCGCGACGCCCCGCACAGCAAAAACAAAAACGTGATGAAATACGTGCCCCGCTGCAACTGCACCCGCATGGCCGGATCGACGATCGACCAGTCCACAAACTGCACGCCCCACGCAAACGCCAGCACCCCCGGCGCAATGCCGAAGCTGATCACATCGGCCAGCGAATCCAACTCCCGCCCGAAGTCCGACACCGTGTTCGTCATCCGTGCAATGCGCCCGTCCAACCCGTCCACGAAAACCGAAATGCCAATGTAGATCGCCGCCAGTTCGAAGTGCTTCCACGCATCCGCCACCTGCAGCGTAAAATCCATCGACCCCCGGAACGTCTCCATAATCGCCAGAAATCCCAGCAATAGATTCCCCGCCGTAAACAGCGTCGGCAACGCGTAGGCGGCCCGCCGCGGACGGCGATCCGCGGACTTCGGGTCAATCAGGCGTTCGGCGAAATTGAATCGCGACATGGGCTACTTTCTCCGCGCAATCACGCCGGAACCGGCCGAAACGCGCTCCCCTTCTTTCACTTGCACCGTCCACTCAGGCCCCAGGAACATATCCACCCGCGACCCGAATTTGATATACCCAACCCGCTCGCCGGCTTCCACAATATCCCCGGCCTTCTTGTAGCAAATGATCCGCCGCGCAATCAGCCCGGCGATCTGCGAAAACACAATCTTCGTCCCGTTGCCCTCAACGGTAATGAAATTCTGCTCGTTGTCCGTCGTCGCCTCCGGCTTGCTCGCCACCAGAAACTTGCCCGTTTGATAACGGACCTCGGTAATCTTCCCCGCAATCGGAGACCGGTTCACATGCACGTCAAAGACGTTCAAGAAAATACTCACCCGAGTCTGCGTGCCCTCAGGCTTAATCGCCACAACCACCCCATCGGCCGGCGAAACCGCCACCGGCCCCGGCGGAATCGCCCGGTCCGGATCGCGGAAGAACCATAAACAAAAAACGGCCAAAATCAAAAAGGGAATACTGAACGCCGGTTTCGTCAGATACCCCGTCAGGGCGCCGCCAGCCAGAAGGCCGAGCGCGTAGTAGATGCCGTCGATGACCATGTTTGAGATCGTTGCCTAAAGAGTTATTCTCTCAGAAACGGTCATGAGGCTCACAATTGCTTTTCTCGCCCTGGGTGTCGTGTACGCACAAGCTCCTATGAAGGCCCTGAATCCGAAGGTCCAAAAGGTTGTCGACGAAGTCTCCCCCGATCGCGTCGCCGCGCTCATGCAGCGCCTCGAAGGCTTCGGCACCCGCAATCTCTTCTCCTCCCAAACCGATCCCAAACGCGGCATCGGCGCCGCCGCCCGCTGGATCCGCGACGAAATGGCCTCCTACAGCCCCCGTCTCCAGGTCCGCCTCGATGAACACGATGTCAAGAAGGCGGCCCGCGTCTTCCGAGATGTGCACCTGATGAACGTCGTCGCCGTCCTCCCCGGCACCACGCAGAAGGATCGATACGTCTTAATCACCGGCCACTACGATTCGCTGAATATCATTCGCAAAAAGGAAGGCACCATCGAAAAGATGGACCAGGAGGGCACCGTCGCCGCCGACGCTCCCGGCGTCTCCGATGATGGCTCCGGCACCGCCGCCGTCATGGAACTCGCCCGCGTATTAAGCCAGTACGAGTTCGAAAAGACGCTGGTCTTCATCGCCTTCGCCGGCGAAGAGTACGGCCTCGTCGGGTCCAACCTCTACGCCAAGCGCTCCGCCGCCGAAAAGCAAACCATCGACGCCGTCCTGAACAACGACATCATCGGCAACGACCTTGCCGGCAACGGCCGCACCGCCAACTCCGCCCTCCGCCTCTTCAGCGAAGACCCCATCGATTCCCCCTCCCGCACCCTCGCCCGCTACGTCAAGGAAATCGGCGAACGCTACGTCCCCTCCATGAAGGTCAACCTCGTCTTCCGCGCCGACCGCTTCGCCCGCGGTGGCGACCACACGCCCTTCGACCGTGCCGGCTTCCCCGCCGTCCGCTTCACCACAACCGCCGAGTTCTACGCCAACCAGCACTCCGCCACCGATACCTTCGCCAACGCCTCGCCCAAATACACGGCCTCCGTCGCCAAAGTAAACGCCGCCGTCGCCGCCACCCTGGCCCTGGCGCCCCCCGCCCCCGACATCGCCGTCAAAACCAAGTCCATCACCAGTGGCCTGGAAACCGTGGGCCCCAACCTCGCCCGAGGCAAGTCCGGCTACGACGCTCTCCTCAAATGGAAAGAGCAAGGCGACGTCACCGACCTCGCCGGCTTCTCCGTCGTCTGGCGCGACTCCGTCTCCCCCTACTGGGAAAAGGAGTTCTGGGTCGGTCCCGGCAAGGAGTTCCGCCTGGCCGATGTATCGATCGACGATATAGTCTTGGGCGTCAAGGCTGTCGACAAAGAAGGCAACGAAAGCCCCGTCAGCGTCTATCGCATCGTCCCCCGGTTGATACCCTAAAGGGAAAATGGCGACACGCAGAACGTTCCTCCAACTGGCCACCGCCTGGTGGTCCGCCGCGGCCCTGCAAGCCCAGCAGCAACCAGCGACATTCCTGAACCCCACGGAACTCGCAACCCTCCGCCGCCTGACGAACATCCTCATCCCCGCCGACGAGCGCTCCGGCGGCGCCAACGCCGCCAAAGTCGAACTCTACATCGATGGCGTCTTAGCCCACGCCAATCCAGCCCTGCAAAAAACCTGGCGCGCCGGCATCAAGCGCTTCGAAAAGGCCGACGAACCCAAGCTCCAAAAAATAGCCGCCAACGAATTGACCCCCCGCACGCAAGACGAAAGATTCTTCGTCCTCTTGAAAGACGCCACCGTCGAAGGCTTCTACACCTCCCAGGAAGGCATCCTCAAGGAGCTCGGCTACCGCGGCTACTCCCACCTCCGCGAATTCCCCGCCGCCGACATGTCGCTCGTCAAAGTGCCACCGGGCTATCACGCCCGCCTCCGGGAGCGCAGCTAACATGGCCACCCCATACGATGTCTGCATCATCGGCTCCGGCGCCGCCGGCGGCATGACGGCCTACGTCCTCACCAAAGCCGGCCTCAACGTCGCCATGCTCGAAGCCGGCCCCCGCCGCAAACCGGAGGAGATGCCCGTCCACCGCGTCCGCCGCTGGAACCTGCCCCACCGCGGCCTCCGTGGCGATTACTTCCAGGAATACCTCGAACACACCGGCTTCCTGATCGACGACAAGAAGGAGCCCTACGGCTGGGCCGGCAAGGATCCGTTCCAATTCGTCCGCGTCCGCGCCGTCGGCGGCAAAAGCCTCTTCTGGGCCGGCGTCACCCCGCGCCTCGGCCCCGAAGAGTTCCAACCTCTGGACGATTACGACACCCGCTGGCCGCTCAAATACGAAGACGTCGCCCCCTGGTACGACCGCGTGGAATCGTTAATCGGCGTCTCCAGTTCCGGCGAACCCCTCGGCGCCTTCCCG
>CAMATG010000038.1 GCA_945860645.1 Candidatus Sulfopaludibacter sp. SbA3
TGGCGTATCCGTCTGCACCAGCACAATGCTCTGCGCCTTCGGCTGGTCTTTGAAGATCTCCCGCGGCGTCAGAAAGATGAACGCCAGAATCCCAACCACAATCACGTCATACTGCCACGACGCCCGCGGGAAGTCCCAAAAAATCACTCGTTTTAAAACAGAAGTCACAATACTCCCAGTCTAGCGAACCGTTGCCGAAATCGCGCCTACACCTTCCACGCGCCCGCCCACAACGTCGCCCTTTTTAATCCGCACGCCCTTCGGGCAACCCGTCGAAATGATGTCCCCGGGATGCAGTGTCTGATAGTCACTGTGGAATCGCACCAGCTCCAACGGCCGCGTCTTCATGTTCTTCACGAAGTCCCGCGAAAATACTTCCCCGTTGCTCTCAGTGATCACTTCCAACTCATCCACATCGGCAATCTCGTCCTTGGTCACAATCACCGGACCAAAGCTGAAAAACGTGTCGAAGCTCTTCGACCGCGTCAAATACCGCGGATTCTTCGCCAACACGTCCAGCGCCGTCAGGTCCAACGTCACCGTGTACCCGAAAATCGCGTCCAGCGCCTCGGCGTGGTCTTTCAAATACTGGACTTTCTTCCCCATCACCACCGCCAACTCGCCCTCGGCGTCCACATCGTTGGTAATGTGTGCCGGCGGCAGAATGATCTCGCCCCCGGGCCGCGTCATGCACGACGCCGGCTTCATGAACGAGCCCGGCTCGTCCGGCTGCACGGCCTTGATGTCCACCGCGTGCGAATGATAGTTCAACCCGATGCACCAGATCTTCGGCGGCACCGGATACGGCAACAGCGGCAGCACGTCGGAGAAGGGAATTGCCGGCATCCCTTCAGCGGCCTTCAACGGCTCCAGGTCCCCGGACTCAATAATCCCCAGCACCGAATCCGGCACCTTCGAACCCGTGTACAAATTAATCGCCGGCACCGGCACCACACCAGCGGCCGTCACCACGCCCGCGTGCACTTCGTCATGAAAGGAGTATCGAATCAGTTTCATAAGGTCCTCGTAATATCCACCAGATCGCTCAACACGCCATAGGCGGTTTGCTCCACCCGCGGCTCAATCGAAATCGTTCCCACCGTGCCCATCAGGTCCGTGTGCAGCAGCAGCAGATTGGAGGTGCCCTGCACCGTCGCCAGCGGGTCGGCCATCGCCAGCCGCTCGGGGCCCACCCGCATCCGCACCCGCCCGTCATCGCCAATCGATGCCCGGCTGATCAGCACATAAATCTCCCCCGCCTCGCGCGCCGCCCGAATATCTTCCGCCCGCAACCTGCCAATCCCAACCCGCTCCACGTCCTGCGGACGCACATCGGCGTCCATCAACACATTCGCCAGCGCCGCCGCCTTCACCGCCGAGTCCCACCCGTCCACGTCGTACGCCGGGTCGGCCTCCGTAATTCCCAACGCCCGCGCTTCCGCAACGCCCTCATCGAACGTCCGCCCCGCTTCCATCGCCCGTAAAATAATCTTCGTCGTGCTGTTCAACGCCCCGCTGAACCCCAGAACTTTCACTCCCGGCAAACAGTTCCGCACCATGTTAAACACAGGCGAACCATCCATCACCGTCGATTCATACCGGAACTCCACGCCCCGCGCCGCCGCCTCCGCCCGCAACGCCCCGAACGCATGCGCCAACGGCCCCTTGTTCGCCGTCACCACGTGCATCCCCCGCGCAAACGCCTCCCGGATATGCGTCAACGCCGGCTCGCCCGTCTCCGGCGATAGCGACGAAAGCTCGACTAGCACCTCCGCCTGCGCCCGGTCTAAAAACTCCCCCACGCTCCCCGCCACCGGTCCGAACTCCAACACCGGCCCATACGCCGTCCCCCGCCGCGTGTGCGCCCCCGCAATGCGAAACGGAAACCGCTTCTGCTGCTCGGCCACCAACGCCGCGAACGCGCGGGCCACGCTGCCATACCCAATCAGCGCGACCCGCATTGCGCACGCTCCAATCGGCTAAAATTCCAACTTCTCCAACATCGCATTGAGTTCCGATTCTAACGCAGACTTCTTCGTTCGCTGTTCCGCCGCCTGGTCGCGCAGCGTCACAATCTGCTGCTCCCGCGTCGCCAGGTCACGCGCATACCGCTGCACCACCTCCTGCTGACCCGAAATCGAGTTCAAGCTGGAGATATTCTGCCGCAGCCGTTCCTGGTCCGTCGCCAGCGATTGAATGCGTTGTTCCGCGCCCCGAATCGTCCGGTCCGCCTCCGCAACGGCCCGCTTCTGTGCCGCGATCCGCTCTAACTGCTGCTTCCCGCTGGCCGACACCGTCCGGTTCTGCGTGATCGCCAGAATCGCATCCGGCGTCATCGATGACACCGAAACGTACTCGTCGTGCAGGTAGTCCTCCTTCACCACGAACGTCTCGGTCGACGCCGGCTTCAGCGCCACGCTGAACCGCTGCATCGTCCCCGTCACCTCCACCGGCTTCTGGTTCAGCACCTTGTACTGCGGCCGCAGCGGATGCTCAATCACCAGCGTCTTGGCGCGGTTATCAATGTTTTTGATCGTGTACGTCGTCGTCTCTTCAATGCCCGTCTTGATGACCAGTGAACCCCGCGTGGCCTTGTATTCCAAGTACCGCTGATTCCCAGAATCAATCCCCGTCGTCACGCGCGTCCCCAGGTCGATCCCATAGCTGATCAGGCGCTTATCACCGGTCTTCACCGTCTCCACCAACGCCTCGCCCGCATAAGCATTGGAGTCGAACACCGTAATCGGCCCGCCGTCCAGCGTCTTGCCCGTCTTATTGGTTAACTCCGCCGCCGTCCGCGGATTCGGGCTAGAACGGTCGGAATAAATCAACAGCTTCCGCGCATCAATCGGCTGCTGCAAAAACGGCAGCATCGCCGACTGGTTCCGCCGCACCGTCACCGGCTGGCCGAAGGCGTACTCAAACAACTCGCCCAGCTCCCGGCCCTCGGTCTGCACCGAAACATTGCTCACACGGTCCATCATCGGCTCGGCCGCCGCGGCCGATTCCGCCATCATCATTGGGCGCCCGCGCCCCGGCGAAGATTTCGCCATCGCCTGCATCGGCGCCGGCGGTGGCGCCGGCATCGCCCCACCCACCGCGCCCGCATAAATCACAGGCGCCGCCGCCTGCTCATCCGGCAACTCGGCAAACGGCCGCTCAATAAACTTCGGATCGTATAACCGGCTCTGAAACGAAATCGGCTTCCCCGATACCAGCGACAGCGAAATGTTCGTCCAGTCGTCGTTGGTCGTGTTGTCGATAATCGCCCAACCCTCCAGCAACGGCTGCGGCGCGTTCTGGAAAATCAGCCGGTACGACGACTTCCAAATCGGCGTCGGGATCAGATACGAAGCCGCCACCTTCCGCCCCTTCGCGTCCGTCGAGTCGATATAGACCGACCGCTGCTCCCGCGTCCGCGCCCCCGCCAGCGCGCCGAGATAATCCCGCAACTGCCGCTGCAATACCCCATCGGCCAGCTTCAACGACGTCACCGCCGACAGATCCACCGTCCTCAACTCATTCACATCCGTCAGCAAAACAATCAAATCCCGCTGCGGCTGCTGCTCGGTCGCCGCCACCACCCGCCCGCTGACAATCGCCCCGGCCGACTTCTGCCCGCCAGATTCCATCTCAATCCGCGCGCCCTTAAACTGGTCCAGGAACTGCGCCAGTGGCACCTGCGCCCCCACCGAAAACGAATACTCCCCCAACCGCCGGTCCAACGGCGTCGACGAGTCGTACCGCAACCCGCTCACCTTCCCCCCGCCCGTCTCCACCACCGACAGCGACTTCAATACGTCGTTCATCTCCGAAGCCTTGAAATCCAGCCGCGCCGATTCGCCGCTCGCCAAATCTCCGCTCCGCTCAAAATATCCAACCCCGTGCTTGTACAGCACCACGCGCTTCACCGGCAATTCCGCCGCCATCAATGAGGACGCTGCCATCACAGCCGGTACGATTCTCTGGTTCATAGGGTCTCCTTGGAGTGTAGATGCCGCATCGTCTGCGATCCTTTCATCCGAATCCGCCATTTCTCACTCTCCCATCACTTTGATAATGACGCGTTTCTTCCGCCGTCCGTCGAACTCGGCGTAATAGATCTGCTGCCAAGTCCCCAAATCCAGCTTCCCCTTGGTCACCGGAACGATCACCTGGTGATGCACCAGCAGGCTTTTCAAATGCGCGTCCCCATTGGTTTCCCCCGTCCGATGATGCCGGTAATTCTTTTTGAACGGCGCCAGATGCTCCAGCCACTCATCAATATCGGCCAGCAACCCGTCTTCGGCATCGTTCACCCACACCCCGGCCGTGATATGCATCGCCGACACTAGAATCATCCCCTCGGCGATCCCGCTCGCCCCCAGCGCCGACTCCACCTGCCCCGTAATATTGATGAACTCCCGCATTTTTCCCGTCGAAAAATGCAGGTATTCGGTGTGGAACTTCATCCGTTTCCCCCCTCTTACGGGCGACGCGCCCGGGTTTACATCTGTTAGTCTGGTAATACGTCCGGCCGCGCGTCAACTGCCTGCTGTTTTCCGTAAAGTAGTTTCCCGATTGCGCCGATATAACGGATGGAGGCCGATTGTCTTTCGTACTGAGAGTTTCTGCGTTTGTTCTTTTTGCCCTTGCCGTCCGCCCACTGGCGGCCCAGCCTGGTGTTGCCGGAGCCTATGATGGCCCGTCCATCCTCGGCCGGGGCGGTTCCGCCGTCGGCCGCCGCGGTAGCGAGTCTGTGCCCATCCAGGTCCAGGCATCCTTCAACGGCACCTATGACTCCAGTATCCTCGGCTACTCTGTCGATTCTGGCGGCGGGTTCAAGCCGGGCGAAAGTACCGGCATCGACGCCACCCTCAGCGCCTCCGGTCGTCACAATTGGCGGCGGTCCTTTCTCGGTCTCGATTACGGCGGCAACTTCAGCCATTACTTTGGCAATACCTTCTTCAACGGAACCAACCACCAGCTCAATCTCGGCTGGGGCACCCAACTCGGGCAGCGCCTCCAGCTAACTTCCCAGGTTGGCGCGGGTACCTCCAATCGCTTCCTCGGTGGCCCATCTATCTTCCAGGGCAGTGAGTTTGAGTTCCTTACCGCTCCCGTAGGCGAACTCTTCGACGCCCGTAACTACTTCATCGGCACCACCACCTCGGCTACCTACTCCTTCAATCGGCGCCAGTCTGTTCGCTTCTCCGGCACCGGATCGACCACCCGCCGCAGAGCGCGCAGTCTCGTGGACATGCGCTCCTACGGTGCCTCCGCCGATTGGGTCTACCGTCTCAGCCGCCGTTCCAGCCTCGGCGTCAGCTATAGCTTCAGCCATTTCGACTTCGAAAAGGTGTTCGGTGAATCCGATGTCCACACGTTGGGCGGGCACGGTAGCCGGCGATTCGGCCGGGATTGGGAGTTCTCCGGCTCGATAACGATATCCCAGCAGTCCACCGTGGGCGTCCGGTCGTTCGGGCTGGACCCGGTTCTGGCCGCCATTCTCGGTCGCAAATCCGGTTCGGAGGTTTTTGAGACCAACAACCGGTTGGTCGGTGGTTCCGCCGGAATCAGCCGGAAGATTCGCCGCTCCAACGTCTCTATCAGCGCCCAGCGCGGCGTCACCCCAGGTAACGGTTTCTTCCTCACCTCCATCAACGAGGGCTTCGGTGCCAGCATCCTCCACAACTTCAGTCGCGATTTGTCCTTCACCGGAAATACCGGCTACAACAAGATGTCTAGTCTCGGCTTCACCTCCGGTGCCTTCACCGGTTGGACCGCCGGCGTCGGTGTTACCTACAAACTGACTGACAGCATCGGTATCAACTCCCGGTATGACTGGCGTACCTTCGATCTCCGCCAAACCACTTTCGGCCGCACCGGCAATCGCGTCACCCTTGGTATCACGTATTTCCCCCAACAAGGCCCCGCCGGCCTCTGGTAGCCTCTGTTGGTGGCGATGACCGCACTCCGCATCCTTCTTGTTGACGACGAAAAAATGCTCCTGGCGCTTTTGAAACGTCACCTGGAACGCAGTGGCCATTCCGTCGTCGACGCCTTGTCCGCGGAGCTCGCTCTCTCCGCCCTCGACGACTCCAATCCCTGGCAACCCGATGTCCTCATCGCCGATGAGACCCTCCCCGGCGAACGTGGCTCCGCCCTCGCCCACCAACTCCTCACCCGCTTCTCGGGAATGCGCTGCCTGCTCTGCAGCGGCTATCCACTCTCGCTCGATGTCTTGCCGGACGCTCTCCGCTCCCGCGCCGCCATCCTGCAAAAGCCCTACATGCCCGCCGCGCTCGAACGCGCCCTTGCCGATCTGATGGCCTCCTCGCCCCCAGCTTAGTGCTTCGCCTCGCCATGCACGTGGGGAACCACCCGTTCGGTGCTCGTGTCCAGATCCATCCATTTCACCATCAGGTGTCCTTCGTTCGTCTTGGCCCGGATCGTCGGCCGATCCAGGAACTCCTGATACCGGTGCTCCCGCTCATCCACCGCCTTCACTAGCTGCGGATAACGCGTCCGTTGGACCGGGTCCTTCGCCACCTTTTCCGCCGCGCAATCGGTGTGCGTCGTGAAAACCACCACCTCCACCCCGTTGTTCACGGCCAACTCCAGCATCTCCTCTTCCTTCTCCGACAGCACCGATCCCGCCAGACGAAGCACATAGTAATACCGCCGCGTATCGCCGGCGATCTCGTTGGTGTCCAGTCTCCCGTCCATACACGTCACCAGCGCAATCACCGGATGCCGGCTCGTTCGTGGCCACTTCTGCCGTACCTCCGCCGCCATGTGGTTCTGCTGCAAAAACTCTTCCCAGATCAACTTCGGCTCCATGTGCTCATGTACGAAGTCGAAGTTCGCCACCGGGTCCTGCAACCGGTAGCCCATGTTGATCAACGCCCCGCCCATCGCAAACTGCAACCGGTCGCCCCCCAGTACAAAGACCCCGGCCGCCACCGCGGCCACCGCCAACACCGCCATTCCCAGACGCTTCATCGGACTCTCCTGTCGCCTGCCACCTATTAGCCCAAATGTACACGATTGTCGCCCCTTCCACCAGAAGAAACTCGCTTAACATTCCGTGTGACACAAAAAAGACATGTGATGTCAGTTTCCCCCCACACTAACTTACTGCAACGCGTGCCGGAGTGGGCGATTTACCCACGCGGGTCACCCGGAAGTGGGGCAAATAACCCACTTGTTTTCTAATAGTTCCACGTTTTACCCCGGATGCCGAAAAGAGTAAGTTGGGTGGCTTAAAATGACTTGAGTCGGTGTATACTTTGTCTTGAGGGAAGGCCAAAATGGAAGTCCCATACATCACTTCGTTTCACTTTGACGCCTCCGGCCGTTGTAACTTCCGGATGCCGCTCCGCCAGGAACGCCGCCAGAAACGGATGACCCCCCGCCGCGCCGGAATCAGTTGCCTTTGCCTCCTCGGCTTGCTCCTGTTCGGTCCCTCGTTCGCCTTCGCGCAGCCGCCCGCTCCGGTCGATTGCCTCTCCTGTCACGAGGATCAGGCCAAGGTCCTCGCCCCCTCCGCCCACGCCAAAGTCACCTGTACCCAGTGCCACTCCAAGCATGGCGAATACCCGCACGCCGAAAAACTCCCCAAGCCGGACTGCAACTCCTGCCACGCCGCTCAGGTCGGCGAACATAAGCGTTCCGTTCACGGCGAACAGATCCGTGCCGGCAATACCGCCGCCCCGGACTGCGCCGTCTGCCACGACAAATCCCACGAAACCAAGCCCACCAAATCCGCCGCGTTTCACAAAAATGTCCCCGAACTCTGCGGCCTTTGCCACGCCGAGGCCCTCACCGACTACCAGGCCAGTGTCCACGGCAAAGCCCTCGCCTCCGGCATCGCCGAAGCACCCGTTTGTACCGATTGCCACGGCGAACACTCCATCCTCCGCCCCAAAACCTCCGGCTCCTCCGTCGGCGCGGCCGCCGTTAGTGAAACCTGCGGCCGCTGCCACGGCGATCTCCGCCTCACCCGCCGCTTCGGTCTCCCCTCGGACCGTATCACCACCTTCGGCAACTCCTTCCACGGTCTCGCCTCCAAAACCGGCGCCCAAACCGTAGCCAACTGCTCCTCCTGCCACGGCTTCCATAAGGTGCTGCCCTCTTCCGATCCCAAATCCACCGTCCATACAAAGAACCTGCCCCAGACCTGCGGCAACTGCCACCCCGGCGCCGGTTCCCGTTTCGCCATCAGCCCCATCCACGTCTCCGAAGGCGGCGCCGAGCCCTGGCAAACCCTCTACCCGCGCCTCTTCTATCTCTTCGTCATCCCGCTCACCATCGGCCTTATGCTGCTCCACAATGGCGGTGACTGGATCCGTAAGTTCAGCGCCCTGCGCCTGCAGCCGCGCCCCGTTCAGCCAGAGGCCACTCTCGCCGTCGGCCAGCTCCGCATGTACCCCTGGGAGCGGTTCCAGCACGGACTGCTCGCCGTGTCGTTTATCATCCTCGTCTGGACCGGCTTCGCCCTCAAATACCCCGATCAGATCTGGGCCCGCCCGCTGCTCGCCCTCGAAGGCTTCTTCCCCGTTCGCGGCGTTGTCCACCGCGTCGCCGGCGTCGTCATGATCCTGGTGTCCCTGCTCCACGTCGTCCTGCTCATCACCAATCGCCAGCTCCGCGAACACTGGTTCGAACTCGCCCCCAAATGGCGCGATCTGCCCGAAGCCTGGAAAATGTTCTGTTACAATCTAGGTCTGCGCGCCACCCGTCCGGCGATCTCCTCGCACAGCTATATCGAAAAGGCCGAATATTGGGCCGTAGTCTGGGGCACCGGTCTGATGGCCATCACCGGAGTCATGCTCTGGGCCAACAATTGGATGCTGGCCTGGCTGCCCAAAGTCTGGCTGGACTTTGTGATCACCGTCCACCTTTACGAAGCCATTCTGGCCACTCTCGCCATCGTCGTTTGGCACTTCTACGGGGGCATTTTCGATCCCGATGTCTATCCCATGGATACCGCCTGGCTCACCGGCCGCACGGTACGCAAGCACGCCGATCATAATCCCCCAACGGAGCCAGTTCCCGATGAACCCAGAGATCCCCAATAGTGACAAACCCCAAAGTAAATTCGATAGTCTTCTGTCGCCGCTGATCCGGCTTTCCAGAAACTGGGTCAGCCGCGCCGGGGTTTTCATCGTCACCGCCGTCACGGTTTGCTTCATTTTCCTGTTGCCCACCATGTTCTCGGGCTCTGTCTCCCACCCCTATCTCGGCATCCTCAGCTTCGTCGTTCTGCCCGGGATCTTTGTCGGGGGCCTGCTGCTCATTCCCTTGGGTCTCTATCTCGATCGCCGCCGCGGCGGCCCCCAGGTCCTCGAAGCCGGAGAGCGCACCTGGAGCCATCCCATGCTCCGCCAGCTCGTCGTCTTCATCGGCGTCGCCACCGTCATCAATATCGTCATCTTCAGCCAGCTCACCTACCGCGCCGTTCACTTCATGGACAGCACCAGTTTCTGCGGCGGCGCCTGCCACCAGGTCATGGCCCCGGAGTTCGCCTCCTACCAGAACTCCCCCCACTCCCGCGTCGATTGCGTCCAATGCCACATCGGCCCCGGCGCCGCCTGGGAAGTGAAGGCCAAGATCTCCGGTATCCGCCAGGTTTTCAAGGTTATCTTCAACACCTATTCGCGCCCCACCCCCGCCCCGGTCCACGACCTCCGCCCGGCGCGCGACACCTGCGAAGGCTGCCACTGGCCCCAGAAGTTTGCGACCGACCGCGTCCGTGTCGTCTCCAAGTACGCCGAGGATGAACCCAACTCCCTCACTAGTAGCGTCCTGCTCATGCGCATCGGCGGCGGTCACGTGAAGAAGGGCATCCACGGTGCCCACCTCGAAAATGGCGTCACCATCCGCTACCGCCCCGCCGACGACAAACGCCAGACCATCCCCTGGGTCGAACGCACCAAGGCCGGCGAAGCCCCCACCGTCTACCTCGCCAAGGGTGCCAAGGAAGAGGACATGCAGAAGTTCGAACTCCGCGAAATGGATTGTGTCGACTGCCATAACCGTCCCACCCACACCTACGACCAACCCGACGCTGGCATCGACCGCGCCCTCGCCGACGGCCGTATGAACGCCACCCTTCCCTTCGCCAAGAAGACCGCCTTGGAGATCCTCAAGAAGGAGTACAAGCAGGACGCCGATAAAGACGTCTCCGCCGCCTTCATCGAGTTCTACCGTTCCAAGTATCCCGACATCTTCGCCAAACAGAAGGCGTCCATCGAGTCCTCGGCCGAAAATCTCCGCGCCATCTATTCCCGGAACATCTTCCCGGACATGAAGGTCACATGGGGCACCTATCCGAATAACATCGGGCACATGGATTTCCCCGGCTGTTTCCGTTGCCACGACGACGACCACAAGTCGACTTCCGGCAAGGTAATCGGCCAGGACTGCAGCGCCTGCCATGAACTGCTGGCGACCGACGAGAAGAACCCCAAGGTTCTCGCCGACTTCGGCTACACCAACAAGTAATCGCCCGCCCCGGAACACGTCCCGGCCGCGCCCCGCCCTGTCCGTCCTGCCCGCCCGCCCCGCTCCGCCCGCCAAGCCGGGGACATTGCGGGCAGGACCCTCAACGAAACCACCCCTGTCCGACCCGGCAGCAGTGTCCCCCAGCCCTTCCGCCCGCCCGCAAAATCCCGCCAACCCCAACAAACATCCCCCACGCCAGTAAAATAAAAACAACATGCTCCGGCGCCACTTCCTAGCCACCGCCACCATCGCCGCGGCGATACCAGCAAAAAGCATCCTCACCCACGAACACGTCCTTGTCGATTTCATCGGCGCCGACGCCATCCGCCCCGGCCGTTACGATCCCGACGAAGTCTTCCGCCTCGCGCTGCCCAAACTAAAGGAACTCCGCGCCCTCGGCTGCCGCCGCCTGCTCGAATGCACGCCGAATTTCCTCGGCCGCGACCCGCGATTACTCCGCCGCCTCGCCAAAGCCGCCAACCTCGAAATCTGGACCAACACCGGCCTCTACGGTGCCGCGGAGTTCAAATTCTTGCCCGCCTACGCCAGGACAGAAACCGCCAGCCAACTCGCCCAACGCTGGATCGCCGAAGCCCGCAACGGCGTCGACGGAGAACGAGTCCGGTTCATCAAGACCGGCGTCAATCGCGGACCCCTGCATCCCCTCGATCGCAAACTCGTCCACGCCGCCATCGAAACCGCAAAAGCCACTGGACTCACCATGGCCGTCCACACCGGCGACGGCCGCGCCGCCCTCGATCAACTGGCAATCCTCGAACAGTCCGGCCTCCCGGCCCGCAAGTGGGTCTGGGTCCACGCCCAAAACGAGCCCGATCTGGAGATCCACGAACGCGTCGCCCGCGCCGGCGGTTGGGTCTCGCTTGACGGCGTCAGCCTCCGCTCCGGCGCCTGGCACCTCCAGGCGGTCAAGCATCTGGCTGCCAAAGGACTCCTCGCTCGCGTCTTAATCTCGCAGGATTCCGGCTGGTACCGCGTCGGCGAACCCGGCGGCGGCCGCTTCAACGGCTACACGTTTCTGTATACGGACTTCCTGCCCCGCCTGGAACCGGAATGGCGGAAACAGCTCCTCTGGGACAACCCCAAAGCCGCGTTCTAAACCGGAGGCAACAACCCCAAAACGCAAAAAGACCGGAGCCCCCAGGCCCCGGTCTTCTTCCAAGATCTAACCGCAGTTAGCTCTTGCACTTCTTCATGTCAGGCGTCGCCTTGTAGCAGTCACCCACTTTGTTCAAACCCGGTGTCGCCTTGCTCGGCTTGGCGATGTCATGGCAGGTCTTGCAACCCGTCTTTTCCTTCTTGGACAACTCCGGAGTCGCCGTCACGTTCGACGTCGTCACGAAAAAGCCGAACGAAACCACGGCAACCGGAAGCAGGATACGAACAAATTTCATGGAACCCTCCTCTATGGGGTAGATGTCGTAACTTGGAAAACTGTTACTACGGCCTGTTATTGGATCAACCGAATACCCGCCAGAAACTGGTGAGTCCGGAAAAGTTCGACGCGATAGAACGGCTGCGAAAACGAAAACCATCGGTATTCGGCAATCACGTGCATATGCTTATTCACGGGCGCCGTCAACCGCACTTGTGGCTGGTGGAACGAGGTCGGCCGGCTGCCGGAGGATTGAAACGACGATCCCCCCAACGCCACCGTCGCCGCTCCAGGCAACCGGACATCCAGGAACGCCGAAACGGTGTGCCCGTTATCGGCATACTCGGAACGCTCCCGCGTCAATAACTGCGGTACCGTATAGTCGATCACGGATCGCATGCTGTTGCGGGCATATTCACCAAGTAACTTTATGTGCTTCCCGCCCCGCGGCAGCCACTGAATCGCGGCCGACGCCTGGCGTTGCTTCAAACTGAACAGCCCGAACTGTGGCGGATTCTCGTTGCGTAAGGACGCAAAAGTGATCTGCACATTCAGGTTTGCCGTTACGTCGTACTTCGCCCGCAGACGATACTTGTCGAAATCGCCCAGGCTGGTCCGAAACAGGATGGCCGTCGACCTCGCCATCTCCACGTCTCCAAACAACGTCAGCCGCGGACGGACCCGTACGGTCCCGCCCGCTGTCCATGTATTCCGCCGCAACTTGCCGGCGTCAAAAATCCCGTTTGTGCTGAATAGACCCCCGCGCGACGAACCATCGCCCCATGTATAGCGGTGGCCGCCGCGCAGGGTGAGCCAGCGGGAGGCATCGACCATGACATCGATTTGTTGCTGACTCTGATTCCAGACCAAACGGTCCAAAGTGGATGAATTGTGGAAGCGGTCCGTAAACACGCTCTCCATAATGCGAATGCGTTGATGCGGCCGGATCTCGGCCGTCACCGTGCCCGTCGAATGCGGCTGCCGCGCCGCCGCCGCCCAGCGCAACGACTGCTGATCGGCAAAAACCAGCGTGTCCAAGTCCGTAAACAAACCCTTATTCACCTGGTTGTACAGAATGTCGGACTTCGGCTGGCTATACAGAAAACTTCCCGTCATGTCCAGCCATGACGTCGGCTGCCAGCCCGCCAGCGCCTTGCTGTAAATGCTGTGCCCGTCCACCTGATAGGTCTGCAACAGATCGCCCAGGAACAGCTGCCGTCCCAGAAACGGCGTTCGCCGGTTTCCCGGATTGCGCGTCGTGTTGGAGACGCTCTGGTTGTCGTCAAAGACAATCCCGCCCTGCTCCAGCGTCAGATGCCCCTTGCCGATCGTCCACTCCACGCCGCCCCGTACGTTGTGCGTCCGGTCGTCCAGCAGGTTCGCTACCGGATACTCATTCCCATCGGTCACAAACGTCGTCACCCCGCGCCCGTCGCCGGAATCGCGTGTATACCCGAAATATGGCGTGAAATTCTTGCCCGGCCGCATCACCAGCGACAGGTCCGTATACTTGCGCCGCGTGTCAAATGCCCGCTGGTTCAGGAATACGCCCCGGTCCAGTAGCGGATTGGCAAACGACGGCATCGCGTTGAAATACGCCGTGTCCCGATGGTCCAGCCGCAGCCGGTACGTCGAGATCTTGCTCGCATCCAACCGGAACCACGCCGCCGGATCGCCACCCCAGCCCGCCGCGCTCAGGTCCAATCGGTCCCACACTTTCGACGGCGCGTCCATCAACGTATAGTGGAACCCCAGCACCCGCGGCCCTTCGCCCAGGTTCACAATGCTCCGGTAGGTGTCGTAGGACCCCGTTACGTCCGAGTTCCAACGGTACCCCAGGTCAACCGACCCGCCCGTCTTCGGCTCCTCGGCCGTCGGTGGCGGCGCCACCTCCGGTTCCTTTGCCTTCTTCTTCTCCCCAGCCGCCGGCGCGGCCGCCTCGGCAGCTTTCTTTTCCTCCGGCTTTGCCGCCTCTTGCCCGGCCAGCAGTAGCGGCAGCAGGAAGCCTATTGAGATTGCCTGTAGGTGTCTCATCGCAGTAGCGCCCGATTCACGTGCGAACCATGGATCTTAACGTGGCAGGTCGTGCAGTTCTTGATCCGCGGATCGCGCAGGTTATGGAAAGCCGGTGGCGTCGTGCCGGAGACGCTCGCGTTGTTGGTCGTGTTGGTGTGGCACTCCAGGCATTGCAGGTGCACCTCTGCCCGGTTGAGCATTCTCGGGTTCGCCGACCCATGCGGTTCGTGGCAGCCGCTGCAGCCCTCCTGCCGCACCGGCGCGTGTTCGAAGACGAACGGACCGCGCTTGTCCCCGTGGCACTTGTTGCACCCCGGTTCGTTGGCGCTCGTCGCCGCGAATGAGTTCCCCAGCGTCCGCCCGTGCACGTTGTGGCAATCGGCGCATTTCACCGCGCCCGTCGCCAACCCATGCTTATAAGGACGTTGGAACTCGGCCACCGTCCCTGCGTGGCATTGCCCGCAGTTGTCCGGTTTCTTGGCCGTCGTGTGAATCGAATGGCACGTCACGCAGGTCACCGCGCTCCGTGCATGCCCGCCGCGAATGCGCCCCGCGTGCGTCGCCTGGTTCTGATGGCAGCTCAAACAGCTCTTGTCCGCCGCCAGTCCGTTCAGCTTCACCGGGTTCTGCACATCGGCCGGATCCACACTCTCGGAGTGCTTCCGCGCTCCCGTGTGGCACGAGTCGCACGAGTTCTTTACCCCCGCGTGCCGGATCTTGCCAAACGCGCCGACAATCTCGTCGTGGCAGCCGGCGCAGGTGTCCGGTGCCTTGTAATCGGACTGTTCAGCCTCCTTCTTCTCCTGGCTGAGGAGGGCCATGGGGAGAGCCACCAGAAGAAGAAGGAGGTGACAACGTGTTGGGGCCATGTTATTGCGCATGTACCTTATCCACGCTGAACTCAGAATTTGGTCCATGACACACGGAGCAACTCTCCCCAGCGGGCGCCGTGTGGATAAAGGCGTGCGACACAGCTGCTCTCGAAGCATGGCAGCTCGTGCACGCGTTGGTTTCAGGCTTCCGGCTCGTGATCGGGCCGGCCGGTTCTTGAATGTCTCTCAGTCCCGCCCGAAGCGGTAACTGCTGCGAATTGTTCACGTGGCACCCGTTGCAGTTGGACCGAACCCCCGGATAGCCAACTTCGCTCCAGTTCAGGTTCGCCAGCGTATACGGCGCGCCAAGTTCTTTCCCTGTGTGAATCCGGTGAATCATTGTGGCGAACTGCGCGCTCTGTTTCGACGCCCCGTCCACCAGGTCCGAGTTATGGCACATAACACATTGCTCCACCCTGTTCTGTGTCCCGTGGAAGGTCAACTGCACATGGCACGCGTTGCACTTGGCGTTATCCACCACCTGCCGTCGCGCCGCCACCGGGGACCCGTCCACCGGGAAATTCATCTGCACGTTGATCGCGATATCGTCGGCCTGCCGCTGCTTCTCGGTCCCGGCCGCCAGTTGCAGCCGCTTCCGGCCCACTAAGGAGACCCGGTACGTACCCCGCGCGTCCGCCGGTATCAGGTTCGGGAAGGTGATGCGATACACCCCGTTCCCCACCGCCGTCGCCGTTCTGGCGTCCGTGCTTGTCTGCCCCGCGTAGTCCGCCGTCGGGCCGGACAGGTAGAGCGTCAATCGGTCCAGGCTCGCCAGCGGAATCGGCGCCCCGGCCTTGTCTTTCACAGTGAAGGTGACGATCGGCCGCTTCCCGGCCACGCCATCATCGACGCTCTGAATCGCCAGAACCACCCCGGTCAGCGTCTCGCTGAAGTTCGAAATCACGTGCGACCCGGCAATCGAGGCGTCCAACTCGCTGTCGCCCTGCGGAATGTGGCAGCTCGAACAGTTCGCGTCGCTTGTCTGTACCAGGTTGCGGTGTCCCGCGCCGGTCGCGAAGTTCACATCGTCGTGGCAGGATCCGCAACTCGCCCGCGTCGGCTTGGTCAGGTGCGACATCACCTGCGCCGGCCGTTTCTTCTCATCGGGGTCCACCGTATGGCAGATCGAGCAGTTCTTCGTCCCGCCGTTGGCCGGCACCGTGAACTTGCTGTAGTCCACCACGCCCGCAAACCCGTTTAGCTGATACTTGCCGCCCGCTTTCACGCTCGGCAGGTTCAGGCCCGTATGAATCTTGTGCGAAATCACGCCCAGGTCCAGCGTGTTGCCGGTCACCGGGTCGCTTGTCTGCGGCTGATGGCACAGGACGCACATCTCAACGCCGCGCCGGCTCCCGCCATGGAAGTTCAGGTCCTCGTGGCAGCCGTTGCAGCTTTCCGTCCGGATCACGTCGTGCGTCTGGGTCACCGCTCCCCCAGCCGGTATAAAGTTGTACACCGTGCTGGCAAAGTTGTTCCCCAGTTCAAATTCGGCTAAATTCCGGCTCGCGTACACGCCAATCGTATGCGTCGCGCTCCGGTCGAACCCGGCCGGCGCCTTCGTGCGGAACGTGTATTTATAAAGGCCGTCTTCTACTTTTGTGAATGTTCCGCCCGTATCGGCCGCCGCCTGCGTCGCCTGCCTGCCCGTTGCCGCCGCCACCCGCACGCGCGTCGTGTAGGCCGTGTAGACCCTCTCGGCCTTCGGCAGGACCGCCGCAACCAGACTCAACGACACCGGGCCCGGCGTAAACACGCCATCCCGGTCCAATGCCAGTCCGCGCGGATCCGTAACCCGGATATCCGCGGTTATCGTTCCATCCGCCGCAATCGCTGCCGCGGTTACCTTGACGACCAACCCAGGCCGCACAAAGGATATGACACTTGCGTCGGCGTAAAACGCCTTCTCTGTCTCCCGGAACAGCCCTTCCCGTTCCGCTGCCCAGGCAAGCAGAAAGGTCAACACAAGCCCAATCGCACCGGCTCTCCTCATGGTGCAAGCTCCTCTCTGACAGTTACAGTGTAAGCGTATTAAAGGGAAAAAAGGAGCTAGTAAATGAAGGAAAGTTATGGCAGAGTAGTAGTTGTAGATTGTTGAATCAAGGACACTTTTAGTCCAATAGGATCAAATTAGTCGTATCGGTCTGTTTTGGTCTTATATCGCTCCGCGGGCCATACTGCACTTACTTTACGCAAGCGCTTTCAGTACGACGTCCCACGCCGCTCCAATCTCCTCCGCCCGCGCCACCGCCTCCCCCCGCAACATCCACGACGATGTCAGCGCCGTCGTACCCCCGCACGGCTCCAAGAACAGCGCTAACGCCCCATCAGCGCCCAAAGTAACAATCAAATACCCGGGCGCCCGCTCAAACAAGACTTCCCCTCGAAACGCCAACCCCTCCCCCAAACGCAGTGAAACCCCTCCCTCTTCCCGCGCAAATGAAAGCGCTCTAAGTACCGCCGCCTGCCATTCGCTCCGGTCCCGCTCTCCCATCCGCATCCGGAAAACATGCTGCCCAGCCCGCCCCCGCTGCGTCCGTAAGTCCCAGGCAAGCAGCGCCAGGAACGACCTCCACCCATTCCCCGTCGAATCGATCTCACTATCAAAGGACCCATCCATCCCAAATCCGGAATGGACCAGCCGCAATATTGTCTTCCCCCCATCCGCCGCCTCCAGCGTAAACGTGATCACTCGCCCCGAACTCTCCGTCCATTCAAAGCGTTGCCCCGGCTCCCACCCCGTTATCGGCGCCTCCCCCTCCATCCCCGGGCCCCACGATAGCCATACCGTCCCGCCCACCCCAGGCGTCACCCGCGCCTCCGGCGCAAACCACCGCCTGATCCCCTCTCCCTCCGTCAATAGCCGCCAAACCTCCTCGGCCGTCCCCTCCAACTCCACCTGAAACTCTAAATCTCTCATACCCTTTCCTCCTTTCAGACTTTCCCTAGGCTTGCCCACCGAAGCCCGAAGGGCGAAGGCGGGTCACCAAGGATTTCTCCTATGCCAACACCCTCCACCCTCCGCACCTCCGCCAGTCCCACCCATAGCGAAACAAACACCGCCCCAGCGCTCCTCAATCCAACACCGCCACCGCCAGCCCCTCTTCCACCGCCCCCGGAACCGTCAACGCCGGATACCCCCCCAACACGAAACGAAAGCTGCGCCCCTCCCCAGCGTCATACTTCGCGCAAATCCTCCCAAACGCCTCCGTCATCTCCGCTGCGAACGCCGCCCGCTCCTCCACCGTCCGGAACCGGACTTCGCTCTCCAGTGTCAACGTCGCCATCGTCTTCCCCGCCGCCCGCGCCCGCGTCGCAATCTCCCCAATCTCCCGGATCATCCGTCCCGCCGCCGCCACCAGATACCCCGCCGAAAACCGGTCCGCCGGCATCGCCCCGCCCGCCCCCATCACCTCCGGGCTGATCACAAACGTCGCCGCTGTTGCCCGTACCACCCGCTCCGTGCAGTTTCCCTTCCGCCGCTC